>DASXSR010000125.1:0-3587 GCA_036505875.1 Blastocatellia bacterium
TCGTGAGTTCCGACATCATATACATCCGTTCGGTTGGATACAAGAACAAGCAGTGAGGCGGTTTTGAGTTTAAAATTCAAGTTCGAGCCTGCTTTTTTTTCACGTTCGCCGGTCGAGCAAGCTGAAGCTTGAACTCTTAACTTCGCGATGGGGCAACTTGGTTAATGCAAACTCACGGTGATAGACTGCGCTCTCGATTGAAGATACGAGTTGCAAAGGGTGAGACGATGAAACGAGCCATTATATTCGCATCAGTGCTGTTGTGCGGCGCGTCGGACTGCCGTAGTGAAGTGTGAGATGGAAGAGCGACTCAATACGACAATTTCGCATTACCGCATCGGCGCCAAGATTGGCGCGGGCGGCATGGGCGAAGTGTATCTGGCACAGGACACGAAACTCGACCGCAAGGTGGCGCTTAAGATCTTACCTGCAGACGTTGCTGAGAATCGCGGTCGCATGGAACGTTTCGTGCAGGAGGCCAAGGCTGCGTCTGCATTAAATCATCCCAACATCATCACCATTTACGAGATTGACGAGACGGATACAAGTCACTTCATCGCCACCGAGTTCATTGATGGCGTGACGTTGCGCGAACGAATGCGAAGCGCGCCGATGAAGCTCGGCGAGATCCTCGATGTCGCGATTCAAACCGCGAGAGCGCTTTCGGCTGCGCACGAAGCCGGCATCGTTCATCGCGATATCAAACCTGAGAACATCATGCTCCGTCTTGATGGGATCGTGAAAGTTCTGGACTTCGGCTTGGCGAAACTTACCGAGCTTACGCCGACTTCTCACGTTGACACAGAGGCGCCGACAACTGCTCCGTTCAGGACCGAACCGGGGACGACGATGGGAACAACCTTCTACATGTCGCCGGAACAAGCGCGCGGACGCCCGATTGACTCCCGCACTGACATCTTCAGTCTTGGCGTTTTGATTTACGAGATGGTTGCGGGGCGACTACCGTTCGAGGGTTCGAATAGCAACGAAATCCTGGCGTTGGTCCTGAGCGACAAAGAACCGCCGCCACTCGCGCGGTACGCGCGCGAGGCGCCGGCCGAGCTCGAGCGCATTGTGGATAAAGCGCTGGCGAAGTCACAAGAGGAGCGGTATCAGTCAGCAAAGGACCTGCTGATTGACCTACGGCATTTAAAAAAGCGTTTGGAGATTGACGCAGAGCTGGCGCGGAGCACGCCGCCGGAACGGTTCGGAGTGCCGGCTTCAGGCGGAATTTCCTTCGCGTCCAAAACCGCGACACCCGAAGGCCAGCGGACCGCGACCTCCAGCGCGGAGTACATCGTCAACCAGGTTAAGCTTCATAAGCGTGGCGCAATTATGATCGCCGCGGTGCTGGTGCCGGCGGTGACCGTGGCAGTTTTCTGGTACTTCAACACTCGCGCCGCACTGCTGACTGAGAAGGACACCATCGTTCTGGCAGACTTCGTCAATACCACCGGCGACGCAGTATTTGACGGCACACTCAAGCAGGCGCTTGCGGTGCACCTCGAGCAATCGCCTTTCTTGAATATCTTCTCCGACCAACGCGTGCGCGAGGCGCTGCGTTTCATGAATCGCTCGCCTGACGAGCGAGTGACTCAAGAGATCGCGCGCGAGATATGCCAGCGGCAAGCATTGAAAGCGTATCTCGCCGGCTCAATTTCAAATCTTGGCACCCACTATGGCATCACGCTAGCGGCAACCAACGCGCAAACGGGCGACACGATCGCCAGTCAACAAGAAGAGGCTGAAAGCAAAGAGCAGGTGCTGTCTGCGATGGGCAATGCGGCGACGAAGCTGCGGGAACAGCTCGGCGAATCGTTGGCTTCCATTCAGAAGTACGACGCTCCAATTCATCAAGCGACGACCTCGTCGCTTGATGCCCTCAAACTCTTCTCACTGGGAGTTGAACAGCAGTTAAAGGGCAAGTATCTCGAAGCTATTCCATTTCTCAAACGCGCGACGGAAATAGACCAGAATTTCGCGCTCGCTTATGCTCGGATGGCATCAATGTACTATAACAGCAGGCAGTACGACCTTGCCGCCGAAGCTTCGAAAAAAGCGTTTGAGTTGCGTGATCGAGTGAGCGAGCACGAACGACTCTATGTATCTGCGGGTTACTACGACAATGTAACTGGAGAGCTGGAGAAGTATCTTGAGACGTTAGAACTGTGGAAGCACACGTATCCGCGCGACGCTTCGCCGCACAACAATCTCGCCGTTAAATACAACGAACTAGGTCTATTCGACAAAACCGTCGAAGAGGCGCGTGAAGCGATTCGCCTCAATCCGAGTTCGGCTTCCGGCTACTCGCTTTTAGCGGCCGCCTTCCAAGGCCTTAATCGCTTCGATGAGGCTAAGGAGATCATCGCGGTTGCCCAGGCACAGAAGCTCGAAACCACAGCCATGCGCAGAATTCTTTTTCGGATTGCTTTTGTACAGGGTGATGCGACGACGATGAAGCAACAGATTGAATGGATGAATGGAAAGCCGGATGAACATGTTGCTCAAGGTTGGCAGGCCGAGACTGCGGCGTTTTCAGGCCAGTTGCAAAAAGCCAGAGAATTCTCTAACCGCGCCTTTGAGTTAGCAAACCGCCGCGACCTGAAAGACGTTGCAGCACAGATTTTGGCAGGAGCCGCGGCCCGGGACGCGGTACTGGGTGATTGCAGGATGGTGAAGGACCAGACCGCAAAGGCGCTCGGCACATCGCACAGTCAGCTTACGATGATCCCTGCGGGCAACGCACTGGCCGCGTGCGGCGAGTTCAGCCAAACCCAGGCTATTAGTGGTGAACTGGTCAGACGTTTTCCGAAAGACACCATACTCAATAAATTTTGGCTGCCGCTCATTCAAGCCCGAATTGAACTGCATAGAGGCAATCCCGCTCAGACGATTAACTTGTTGGAGACGACCAGACCTTACGAAGGGGCGGCTCATTTCCAAGTCGCCTACCTGCGCGGCCACGCCTACCTCAGCCAGCAGAAAGGGGCGGACGCCGCAGCGGAATTCCAGAAGATACTCGACCACCGGAGCTGGCAGACAACCTCTCCTTTGTACTCGCTCGCGCACGTCGGCCTCGCTCGCGCGGCCGTGTTTCAAGGCGACATGGCAAAAGCGCGCACGGCTTATCAGGATTTCTTTGCACTCTGGAAAGAAGCAGACCCAGACACCCCGCTTCTGATAGAAGCAAGGAGAGAGTACGAGAAGCTGAAGTGAGGTTGACTGACGATGAGTCTGTCCGCCGGCACAACACTAGGACGTTACGTGATCCGCTCGAAGATTGGTGAAGGCGGAATGGGAGAGGTTTATCTCGCCGAAGATCGCAGGCTCGACCGCAGGATCGCGCTCAAGCTGCGATCAAGAACACGATGAAGGAATCGTTAACACCCGATTGGGACATAAACGATCTCATAGTCGATCCCTCCTTCGACTCGCTTCACGACGACCCGCGCTTTAAGGAGCTGGTGAAACGGATGGGATTCCCGCAGTGAGCTGAGAACCCGAATGGAAGAATTGTCACTCGACAGCACTCTGTTACACTACCGCATCTTGTCGCGGCTAGGCGCCATCACCCGCGACGCGGGTTT
>DASXSR010000126.1:0-18121 GCA_036505875.1 Blastocatellia bacterium
CTCCGAGTAAGCTCACAGCTCGTTCGGGCAATCGTTCCCAAGAACCCTGGAGTTCATCTTCGGAGATCGCGGGAAGCTGATAGACTCGGTACCGGTCTGAGTATTCGTCGAGTTCGTCATCCAACGGGCAATCGAAAAGATAAAGCTTACTATTGTACGTCATGATGAAGATGCGAGGGACATCGTAAAAATCGCGATAACGAATTGTCGGCCAACTCATAAGAAACCCCTTCTGGAAACCGAATAGTCCTAACCATCGAAGTAAATCACCCGCGGAAGCGGTTCATCCAATAGCCAGGTCTTCTGTGCTGATGCATGACTGCTGCGATGAATATCCGATCTTTGTGAATTTGGTAGAGGACGGTAAATGGAAAGCCAGAAACAAATCCCTTGCGAATATCGGCTCTTTCGACGGGTCCTGATTGCGGAAACTCTCGAATGCGGCGCGTCGTGTCTTGCACTGCCTCAAGAAACTGCCAGCCGAGGCCCTCGTCCCGTTCCTCATAGAATCGCGCAGACTCGAGCAGCTCTTCCCATGCTTCGGGATGGAAAACGAGCTTCATCGGTCTAGAGCCTTGCGCGCTTTGGAGAACGCCTCTTCGGAATCGATGCCTTCAATGTTGCCGGTGTGAAGCTCCTGCAGCCGTCGTTCTGCTTCGTCGAACCAGAGGGCCTCAACACCGGTTTCGATCTCGTCATCCAGGCTGGAGGCGAGACGTTGCGCAAGCCGAACGCGCTCCTTCGGAGGAAGCTTCATCGCATCGGCCTCGACCTGATCAAACTGAGTAGACATTTTCTAATAACCTCACTTTTTCCAAAGTAGAATAGCAGAGGCGGCCCAATCACCCAACGGCCGTGCATATCAAACCTTGCGCGCCGTTGCCCGAGCGAGCGTGAACGGATGAACAACTCCGCTGCGCTTCTGTCTCAACAGCCATCCCGCGAGCGTCAGCGTCCAACCCGAATCGATTATGTCGTCAATCAGCAACACCGCACCCGACGGCACGCGTTCGATAGTGTCGAGAGTACCCGCCACGTTGCGAGCTTGCATCGAGCTGTTAGCCATCAGCTTTTGTTCCGCGGCGTCCGAGGTGCGAACGAGTGCCGCGACAAAAGGAATGCCGAGGGCGTCCGCCAATCGTGAGGCGAAATCATACACGAGCCGCGGATGGCGTCGCGACGGGACCGCTGTTATCCATTCTGGAAATGGCTCAGGCTTCCAGCGCTCGCGGATCAATCGCTCTGAAACTTCGACTAATTGATCGTCGAATCGCCCGCGTTGGTACTTGCCTTCGCGTACCAGCTTTCCCCATCCCGCGTCGCCGTAATAACACAATGATCGGCCGGGCGCGTTGAGCATCTCAACGGGAATGACAGATGTCTTCGAGAGGATCATGTCTTGAGGCCAGCGCTTTTTCGGTTCGATCACGATGTCAACTCGGCCGAGAAACTCAGCAGCTTGCTTGATCAGCTCGGCGGAAACTTCCGCGCGAAAGCCCCGACCCTGACAATTAGCGCACAGGTCGCAAGGTTTGGCTTCGGGATCATCAAGCGCGAGCGCCAGAAACTCCATCAGACAGCCGCGATGCGCGACATATCGTTGCATCTCCGCAAGCTCCGCGCGACGTAAACCAGTGATACGATTTGTCCGCTCGATGTCCGGCTGCCACGGTGTCGACGTGCGACGGTAAATTGCTTTCTTGTCGTGGCGAATCTCGACCGCGCCGTCGATCTCCAGTAGCTTCAGCGCGCGTTCGGCCATTCCTCGTGAAACGTTCACTCGGGCGAGCAACTCATTCATCGACAATCCGACGCTGTAGGCCAGCGCATCGAGTATCAAAGTCATGGTCTCGGGTGAAGGAAAGGCGTTCTCGATGAAGTAGTCTTGAATGTCGTCGTCTTCGCTACCGCTCAAGAGTATCCCATATGCACGATCGACTGAGCGGCCGGCGCGTCCGACTTGTTGATAGTAAGCGACGACCGATCCTGGCCTTTGAAAATGAATCACGAACGCAAGGTCGGGTTTGTCGTATCCCATTCCCAGCGCCACGGTTGCTACCAGCGCTGTTATCTCGTTGTCGAGCAGCGCTTTTTCGAGCGCCTCGCGATCCATCTTTGCATCATCGCCCGCATGATACGCCTCGGCGCTGATTCCTTGCGACTTCAGCCAGTTCGTTACACGCTCGACATCGGCGACGGTCAAGCAATAGACGACGCCGCTCCCTTTGAACTTGTTGATGTTCTCTGCAAGCCACGCAAGACGTTCAGCCTGGCTTGAGAGCACGATGTTCTGAAGCCGCAACGACGAGCGTGCGAGCGCGCCGCGGAGAACAACCAAGCCTGGTCCGAGTTGCTGTTGAACGTCTGCTACCACGCGATCGTTGGCAGTTGCCGTTGTGCCGAGCACCGGAATTCCGGCAGGCAAGCTATCGATCACTCGGATTATTCGCCGATAGTCGGGGCGGAAGTCGTGTCCCCAATCGGATATGCAATGTACTTCATCGACGACAAATAGGCCCGCACGACCTGACACGCCAGGCAACACGGATTTCATGAATCGTTCGTTAGCCAATCGTTCAGGTGAGATCAACAGGATGTCGCACGCATCGCGGGCAAGCGCGCTCTCCGCGGCATCCCACACCTCGCGATTCGAGCTGTTGATGGTGAGCGCTCGAATGCCGATGCGCGAGGCGGCCTCAACCTGATTGCGCATCAGCGACAATAGCGGACTGACGAGAATTGTCGGCCCCGCGCCTTGATCGCGGAGGAGTCTTGTCGAGAGGAAGTAAACAAGGCTCTTGCCCCAACCTGTGCGCTGAACGACGAGGACTCGCTTGCGCTGGCTGACGATTGCGTCGATGGCTTGCCACTGACCATCGTGGAAGGTCGCCTGCTGTCCAAGCATCTGCCGCAATAACTCTGCCGCCTTTGCAAATAAGTGGCTCGTCGTCATTTGAAGGCACATGATAGGCCAGCCTCAACAACGCGCCAAGTGAGTGTTCTCAAAATAAAAACCGTTGACCCGCACAAATATGAGCCAATAATAGAGGTGTCGTTCACTTTCTCAGTTTACCCTTGCGAGGACTGCCAGTGGGAAAAGGCAGAATCAATAATCTCGACTCGAGCCGCGATGATGCGACCGCCCCCTATAGGCGTCTCGAACAGGTTGTAGAGTCTATTGAGAACTCCAAGACTCACTACGACGTGCTTGGCGTGCGGCAGGACGCGAAACGCGCAGAGATACAAAAGGCGTATCAACGGCTGATCACCGTGCTGAACCCGCTATTGTATAAGACTACGGCTTCGCTTTCAGGGCATGCGCAAAGACGAGTTGATAACGCGTTTCAGCTTGTCACGGTCGCGCACACGATACTGAGCAACTACTCCCGAAGAATCGAATACGACGAGTCAATCGGGGTAAAAGCCGGGCTGCAGGAACAACAAACGTTGGCGCACGACAGCAATGGCGATCCTCAAAAGGTTAACTCGCGGGCGCTCCCTAAAGCCCAGCAACGATCATCCGCCGCTCAAGCGCAACGACATGAATCAACTCAATCGCCGGTCGACAATGATTCGGTAGTCAACAGCCGCAAATCGGAACGGTTGAAGCTCGCTTTGCCCGTTCAGGTAAGCGGCTACGAGCGCGCATCAGGCGAGTGGAGTGAGATGACCCGGACCCTTGATGTAAGCCGAACCGGATGCAAGATCACGTTGCGCCATCGCATGCGTAACAACATGATCGTTCGTGTTTCACTTGCGCTTCCTGCGGAGTTGAGAGCCAATGGCGGGATCGGCGGGAATTACGACGTTTACGCTTTGGCGCGAAGAGTTGACGCGCCGCGTGAGGGGTGCAGAGTTGTCGCGCTTGAATTCCTTGGTCCCGAACCGCCGCCGGCATTCAGAGAAAAGCCCTGGCGCACGTTCCGCACGACGTGGACAGGCGCTGAGCGCCGGCGCCGACCCCGGTTCGAGAAATGCGAGCTGGTAGCCATCCAATATCTCGATGAGGCAATGCAGCCGATACGCTGCGACGACGCAGTGACTGAGAATGTTTCGAGTCGGGGAATGCGAATTCGAGCAGGTAGCCCGGCGCCCGAGTTCGATATGATCAAAGTGATTAGAGCCCACGAAAAGACGGAGATGCTCTCCGTCGCGAGTGACCGCTACTTTGGAGAAGACGGCTTCGAGAGAATCTGCCTGCGATTCATCGGCGACGTTCAGGCTGCCGCCGCCGCCGAACATCGCACGGAACAGGCGCCTGCTTTGGGCAAGAAGATACTCGTTGCCGACGATGATCCGCCGCTTAGAAAGGTGCTGGGCAGGATATTGACCGATGCGGGCTATGACGTATTGTTTGCTGAAGATGGTCAGGCCGCGGTCGAAAAAGCTGCTGCTGAGAAACCCGATCTCGTGATAGTAGACGCACTGATGCCAAAAATGCACGGCTTCTTGGCCTGCAAGACGATCAAGGAAATGGACACACCGCCGAAGGTTATTCTGCTGACGGCTGTGTACACTAAAAAGAACTACAAATGGGAGGCCCGCGGGCGATACGGCGCGGACGAATTTCTCACAAAACCTTTTGAGCTCTCAGCGCTTTTGGCCTGCATTGACAAACAACTCGCGAACCAACGGCCATAGTGCGCGTCCGATCCACTGAACGGTAATCTTCTTAAGGAACGGATTATCAAGGACGGTTGTAACGATATCTGCGCAGGCTGAAGTCTATGCTACCTCACGCGTGTTAGCGCCATCACAATCCGAGCTAGCCCTTCGACCACCGCAAGGCCCGACCGGTCCTCGCGATGAAAAACTGCATTCTTGATTTCGCCTTCAGTCTTGTATCTGATCGTCAAAATATAATCATGCTTCTTTGTCTCGGGAGCCCTCCTCCCGGGAACCGCGATGGCGAACGGTCCCAACGCCAGCCACCACCAACGCGAGCGCACGCGTTTGCCTTCAAGCATGACGCTAGCATCGACGACATTCGCTTCAATGATCGACGATGCCGGGAGCTTTACCGATCTGCTGCCCGGCATAAGCTCGGTGATTTCGATTCCTTCGGTGTTGATGGTCAAGCGAACAGGCCCAGGCTCTTCAAATCGATTGAGCCCGTCGAGATATCCAATCTCAACTCGCGTGGTTTCGAGCTTGCCGATCGCACCATCCGCAGAGATCGGCATCCCGCACCAAATGCACTTCCTTGCCGCCGGGCCATTCGCGCGACCACACTCCTGGCAATAGATCGGAGCCATCGTAATCAGTAGGCAGTATGCAGTAGGCAGAAGGCAGCCTGATTGGTGATGCGCGAGAATGGTCGCGCGTTTGGCTCACTGCCTACTGCCTCCTGCCTTCTGCCCGCTCTCCTTATATCCCGGTCCCCGCAACGGGCGGCCCGGCAGCGCTCCAGTTTGCCTGCCGGCGAGCACAACCAGTTCGCCGTTCACAAGCACATCGCGCACACCGACTGACAGCCGATTCGGATCTTCGAACGTCGCCACGTCGTGAAGCTGCTGCGGATCAAACACGACCACATCAGCGAAAAAGCCGGGCTTCAACAATCCGCGACCATCCAGGTGAACGCGATTCGCAGCGAGCGAAGTCATCTTGCGAATCGCCTCTTCAAGCGTCAGCACCTTTTCGTCGCGGACATATCGGCCCAGGATTCGGGGAAAAGACCCGTAGCCTCGCGGGTGAGCTTTGCCTTCCGCAAGCGGACCGGTCAAGTCAACCGCGCCGTGATCTGTTCCCACGCTCACCCACGGTTGCTTCAATGCCAGCTTGACGTCGTCCTCGCTCATCAGGAAAACGATCATTCCCGTTTGCGCGTTGTCGGCGATGAGGAGATCGAATAGCGCGTCAAGCTCATCGTTCTTGCCCATCATCCGAGCGACTTCGTTGATCCGTTTGCCTTCGTACTTTGCCAGATCGCGATTCAAGACGCTCGAGATCAGGACCCCTTCGCCGCCACCGGCGCCCAAATAGAAGTTCTCCCATTTGTCGGAAGGCGCGCGGATCTCTTGTTTGAGTTTCGCGCGCGTCGCCGGATCTTTCAGCCTCGCAACAAACTTTTCGGTTCCGCCCTCGTGGGCCCATGGCGGGACCGCCGCGCCCAGCGAGGTTGCGCCGGCGACATAAGGATATTGATCGGCGGTGATGTCGATTCCACGAGCTCGCGCGGCCTCGATCTTCGCGATCACCGCCCGCATCTTTCCCCAATTTGGCTTGCCCGCCATCTTCAGATGAAAGATCTCGACGGGGATGTTCGCTTCCTCGCCGATGCGAATCGCCTCATCGAGCGCCGGCATAATCGAGTTGCTTTCATTGCGCATATGCGTCGCGTACACGCCGCCGTATCGCGAAGCGACTTTGGCCAGCTCGATCAGCTCTTCGGTCTTCGCGTAGAACGCCGGTGCGTAGACGAGCGACGTGCTTATTCCGACCGCGCCGTCTTCCATCGCTTGAGCTACCAGCTTGCGCATCTGGTCGAGCTCCTCGGCCGTTGGCGCGCGGTCCTCATCGTGCAAGACGTATTGACGAACTTGCGTCGCGCCCACATAAGTTGCCAGGTTGATCGCCGAACGGCTGCGTTCCAATCGCGCAAAGTATTCTCCAAGCGTGCGCCAGTCGGCCGTGAGTTTGAAGTGTTTCAGAAACGGCTCGCTCTCCTTGAGAATGTAATCATTCATCGGGGCCGCCGATCCGCCTTCGCCGGTGACTTCGGTGGTGATGCCTTGGAAGACTTTGGATTCGGCGCGGGGGTCAATCAAAAGGTTCAGCTCCGACTGGCCGAGCATATCGATGAAGCCGGGGACGACGATCATTCCAGTAGCGTTGATGCGGCGCCTGGCTCGAGCGGGACCGATTTGACCAACTTTGGCGATGCGGTTGCCTCGAATCGCGACATCGCCGTAGAACCAGGGGTTGCCGCTACCGTCGACGATCCGCCCGTTCATTATGATGATGTCGTAGCCTTCGACTTGAGCGTTGAGCAAAGTCGGGGTCGCCAAACCTGCAGCGAGAACAAGTGCGATGCCGAGTCGCTTCATCAATTCCTCCGATCTCCGTTATGCTTAGACCACGGATTACTCTGATTGGACGGATTTGCACGGATCAGACCCGTGTCGATCAGTCAAATTCGTTTGATCTGCGGTCTATTCAGCGTGGAAATTATAGTGGGCTCTGAGAGACTTCAACAATGGTTGCTCCGAGTAGGATTAGCCATCTCGGCGATTCTGCTGATTCGCTTCGCGATTGATTTTTCGCGAGAGAGTTGGTGGTTAGCTGCACCGTTCTGGTTACTGGTGATAGCAGCACTTGCAACCGAAACGTCAAACCACATCGCCGCGCGGGAATCCGAAATGACAACGCACCGGCGCGCTTGGGAGCGAGCTATGTTGCTCGCAGCGATCCCGCTAGGCTTTTTGACATCGTCGTTGGGTTGCACAGGGCTGAGCTTGCACGGCTGCTCGCCGTTTTGCACTCTTGTAAAGCTGATCTGGATACCGCTGATCGCAGCGGCTTGTGTTGTCTGCTTCACTGTGAAAAAACAAGGGTTGCTCACAGCGATTGCGTTGATGTCGTTCGTCCCGCTAGTGCCTCACTGCGTCTGTTACAACGTCGGTAATACGTGGTGGATCGATCGAATCGGCGCGAGCCCGCTGTGTTATGGCTGGGGATTTGTTGTGAGCATCATAGCTATCGGCGGTCTACGAAGAGGCGTACGACCCAGCCTTTCGTTGGCCGTATGTTTCACGATCATCGCGGGCGGGACCGGGTTCTTTGTGTCTCATCACTATTTTCATTTTCCCTGGTGAACGGTAAGCCGTGCCATGATTTACCACGGATGATAGGATAGACAGACTGAGAACTTGAACATGCCGACAATCTTGTTTGTAATGGGTTGGAGATTCTTTTTCTATGCAAACGAGCGCGACGAACCCATTTACATCCATTGTCGAAAAGCAGAGAAGGAATGTAAGTATTGGCTGGACCGGGAGGCGTTCGGCATCGAGGAGGCCTACAGCTTCAGTATGAACGATAACAAGCGCCAAGTAAAAAAGTTGATCTTCGAATATTTTGAGTTCATCGAAGATGAGTGGGACGGATTTCAGAGACGGAGACAGAGCTAGACATGAGAAAGTTTCACGAAATCGAAAAGGTTTCTTTTGACCGAGACAAGCTTGTGTTGCATGTGGACGGGCAGGTCCATACGTTCAATCTCTCAAAGATTTCCAGGAGGCTGGCGAACGCTTCTGCCGTCGAGAGAGAACGATTCGAGATTTCACCGTCAGGATACGGCATACATTGGCCGTTAATCGATGAAGATCTCTCTGTTGACGGACTGCTCGGTATTGTCCACAGTCCGCGCGAGACGAAAGAGGCTATTCCGGCCTGACACCATCAGAGCAATCATCGCAGTCACGCTTCCGGAAACGAAGTGAAAGCGCTCAACGGCTGCGGATATGCGCAACCCCACTGCGCTCGCAAAGCGATTTCTCGACAGCACGGATGTTTGCGGACCCTCGATTCAATCGAAAGCAAGGTGTTTTGGTCTGCCTGGCCCAGGCGAAAGTTTTCCACGTCGCGCTCGGTTATGCATTGATGAGACGCAATTGGAGCTGAAATCTTCGATGGAGCTGACTCAGCAGGTAATAAGGCCGCGAGGACGGTTGACATCTGAGGATCCCCTTAGGAAAAACTTCTCCGGAAACACAGCAAACTCTTACAGCCCCCTTACCCTCTTTAGCAGAGGAGCGCGTGAGGTCTCCCGGAGTTCCCTAACGTCCACCGTTCGGCTGAAGGAAGTACCGCTAACGGGACTCGAACCCGTACTCTCCGCCTTGAGAGGGCGGCGTGTTAACCACTTACACCATAGCGGCAAAGATCAAAAAACGTCACGGTTAGTATACATAGCCCGCCTTAACGCTGCAACGCGAGTCCTCCGAGCCATTGAGCGTTCATCGCTCAATAAATCACGCGGTGATCGTTCCGTCACTTCCATTGAAAGCGGTTTGACCTTTGATTCCGCGGATGATTGAATATCAGCCTCGACATTAGATGGGCTCCTGCGCGATTGCATGAAGCTTTGAAGCTTGCTACACCATGCAATCTGTGGCGGAGAACCTGGAAGTTAGTCGGGGGTGACTAGGTTGAACCTGATCGCAGGTGAACGCCTTTTCTTCTCATTAACGCCTCACTTCAGTGAGGTGTTGGGCGTGGGCAACGTCTCCTCTGACACCTCGCTGAAGTGAGGTGTTAATCTCGCGCTGGAACAGTTCTTCGGCAAGTCTGAAAGGACGCATATCTTTGGCCGTGAGTGTTTGCTGAGGTTTCAAACTCCGCCTCCGGAGCCTAGCCGACGATGGGCCAGATCTTTCATCGAAGCACCAATTTCATCTCCAAAGTCAGCATCTTCGGCGCGGTCTTCTTCATCGCCATAACCATCTGGCTGCTGCTCGAATTCAACCGCTCTTCCTATTACACTCAAGCCTATATCCCACGCGAGCAGCCCGTTCAGTTCAGTCATAAGCACCACGTTGGCGATGACGGAATAGATTGCCGCTATTGTCACACGACGGTGGAGAAGCTCGCGTTTGCCGGCATTCCTCCGACCAGGACCTGCATGAATTGCCATTCGCAAATCTGGGCAAACAGCCCTTATCTGGAACCGGTCCGAGAGAGTTGGCGCACGGGCAAGCCGATCAAGTGGACGCGAGTTCACGACCTTCCCGATTTTGTCTATTTCAATCACAGCATTCACGTGAACAAAGGCGTCGGGTGTTCGACTTGTCACGGGCGAGTCGATCTGATGCCGCTGACTTATCAGGTGGCGTCGTTGAATATGGAATGGTGCCTCGAGTGTCATCGCAATGCCGAACAGTTCATCAGGCCCAAGAAAGAAGTATTCACGATGGCGTGGCCGCCCGAGACTTGGGACGAAAGCTCGGATAAGCAGTGGCATCAGAATGTCGAAGGACCAAAGCTCGTCCAGGAGTACAAACTTCAGAGCACTGAGGTGCTCACGAGTTGCAGCACGTGCCATAGATAGGGGTTGGGGGCTAGGAATTGGGGGTTGGTCGAAGATGGCGGAGCTAGTTAGGTTGATGAGCGCAATCAACAGACCGGACGACGACGGCGATCCTCGATCCTCGGGCAAGCAATACTGGCGTAGCCTCGAAGAGCTGGCTGAGACTGAAGAGTTTCAAGAGTTACTTCATCGCGAGTTTCCCGAGAACGCTACCGAGTGGAGTGATCCCGTTGGCCGACGGAAGTTTCTCAAATTGATGGGCGCGTCGTTCGCGCTCGCCGGACTTACCGCCTGCACTCGCCAGCCCACCGAATACATCGCGCCCTACACGCGCCAGCCAGAAGAACTCGTTCCAGGCAAGCCTGTTTTCTTTGCTACCGCGATGCCGTTGGATGGATTTGCTACCGGCCTCGTAGTCGAAAGTCACGAGGGACGACCCACGAAGATCGAAGGCAACAAAGACCATCCGGCAAGTCTCGGCGCGACCGACGTGTTCTCGCAAGCATCGGTGTTGGGGCTCTACGATCCTGATCGGTCTCAGACGCTGACCTTTCTTGGGGACATCGTTACCTGGCCGGCGTTTCTGGGAGCGATTCAACCCGCGCTTGTAGCTCAAAGCGCGCTTGCGTCGCAAAAACCGATCAGATACGGCTTGCGCATACTCACCGAGACGGTCACGTCGCCAACTCTTGCATATCAGATAAAAACTCTGCTCGCGACGCTGCCGACAGCTAAGTGGCACCAGTATGATCCGGTCGGACGCGATAACGTTCGCGAAGGTTCGCCGCTCGCGTTTGGTCAGTACGCGAACACTCTCTATCAATTCGACAAAGCCGATGTGATTCTGTCGCTCGATTCAGATTTTCTCTCGTGCGGTCCCGCGAACCTGCGATACGCGCGTGACTTTGCGAGCAAGCGGCGACTGTTTGACGACAGCCGCGAGATGAATCGGCTGTACGTAGTCGAAAGTACGGTGACGAACACTGGCTCAGTTGCAGACCATCGACTAGGGATGCGCCCGACGCTGATCCAGGACTTTGCCAAAGAGGTTGGAGCGAATTTGCCTGGGCTAGTTGGTTTACCAGACCTCGGGATTTCGTTTGGAATGTCTGACTCAGAGCGGTTCAAAGAAAGCGACGAGAATTGGGACGTTGCACGGCGGTGGGCTAAGTCGATCGCTCACGACTTGAGCCAACATCGCGCGGCCTCCATCGTTATTGCTGGTGACTCGCAACCGCCGGTCGTTCACGCGCTTGCCCACGCGATGAACCAGGCTCTTGGCAACGTCGGCAACACTGTAATCTACACCGACCCGGTCGAGGCTAATCCGGAGAATGGAACTGAATCGCTTCGCCAACTAGTTTCCGACATCAACGTCGGTCAGGTTGACGTGTTGCTGATTCTCGGCGGAAATCCTGTCTACAACGCGCCGGCTGATTTGGATTTCGCGAGCGCGATTCGAAAAGTCCCGCTTCGAATTCACCTGAGCCTTTACAAAGACGAAACGTCCGAGTTGTGTCAATGGCACATCCCCGAGGCTCACTATCTTGAATCCTGGAGCGACACCCGCGCTTACGACGGGACTGTGTCAATCATTCAACCGCTGATTGCTCCGCTGTATTCCGGTAAGTCGGCTCACGAGATTTTGGCTGCTTTCTTGAACGAACCGGAACGAAGTGGTTACGACGTTGTTCGCGATTATTGGAAAAAGCGATTTGATGCGGGAGGGCAGGAACCTCCGATCAAATCGACTCCTCCCAAGGGTGCGGGAGCGACTCAAAGCGTGACGACACCAGCTCTGTCCGTCCCTAGCGCGACGTCAGGGCAGAACACGGCAGGGTTCGAACAGTCCTGGCGCAGGTCGCTGCACGACGGTTTTGTCGCCAACACCGCTTTACAGACAAGGACAGTTTCTTTGAAATCGGATTTGGCGGCACAACTCTCCACCCCCCAGCCCCCAACCCCCAACCCCGGGCTCGAAATTGTCTTTCGTCCCGATTCGACAATTCACGACGGACGATTTGCCAACAACGGCTGGCTTCAAGAGCTACCCAAGCCTTTGAGCAAGCTCACATGGGACAACGCAGCGATCGTAAGCCCCGCTACGGCAGCGTCGCTCGATCTCGGCAAGAACGTCAATGGTCTCGCTACAAACCGAATGAGCAGGATTGGGGGCGAGATAATCGCCGACCAAATTGAGCTGCGATATCAAGGACGCAAAGTCATCGCGCCGGTCTTCATTCAGCCCGGGCAGCCCGACAACGTCGTAACGATTCATCTCGGCTACGGCAGAACAAGCGCGGGACGGGTCGGGTCGAACGCTGGGTTCAACGCCTATGCGATTCGCACCTCGGACGCGCCGTGGTTCGGGGCAGGCCTTGAAGTCGCAAAGACTGGCGGAACGTATTCGCTGGCGACCACGCAGTCCCATCATTTGATAGACGTCGAATCAGTCGGCGAGCGGGACATAGTCCGGTCAGGAACTCTCGAAGAATTCAAGACGCGCCCGGGTCTCGCGGAGGGACGTGAGCAAGAAGAGTCGCAACCGAAAGAGTCTTTGTATCCCGGCTTCCGGTACGACGGATACGCCTGGGGAATGTCGATCGACATAAGCTCATGTATCGGCTGCAGCGCGTGCGTCGTTGCGTGCGTCTCCGAGAACAACATCGCTGTTGTCGGCAAGGAACAGGTTGCGCGAAGCCGAGAGATGCATTGGTTGCGTGTGGATGCTTACTACAAGGGCGGCGAAAGGAATCCCGAAACCTATTTTCAGCCGGTCCCGTGCCAACAATGCGAGAACGCGCCGTGTGAAGTTGTGTGTCCGGTTGCGGCGACCGCTCATAGCGCTGAAGGCTTGAATGACATGACTTACAACCGCTGCGTCGGCACACGCTATTGTTCGAACAACTGCCCGTACAAAGTGCGGCGGTTCAACTTTCTGCTGTATCAGGATTTTTACACCGCGAGCCTAAAGATGATGCGCAATCCGGACGTGACGGTGCGTAGCCGCGGAGTGATGGAGAAGTGCACGTACTGCGTGCAGCGAATTCAGAAAGCCAAGATCGATGCAGAGAAAGAAGACCGGCAAGTGCGCGACGGCGAGATAGTCACCGCATGCGCGCAGGCATGCCCGACGGAAGCGATTGTGTTCGGCGACATCAACGACCCGAGCAGCCGAGTTTCGAAGCTCAAAGCGCTGCAGCGCAATTACAGTTTGGTTGGTGAGTTGAACACCAAACCGCGGACGACTTATTTGGGCGCGGTGCGCAATCCGAATGGGGATTTGATTTAGGGTTAGCCTGTATGGGCGGCCCTCTGTGGCCGCCCCTTCTCACGAGGTAGTGGCAGTGGACTGAGGGGCGGCCACAGAGGGCCACCCATACAGGGCAGCAGATGATGAAAGACCGCGTGCAGGAATCGGCGAGCGATAGCACGACCACCACTACGTCGGTGGTCGGGGCGGGGCAGACTTTCGCATCCGTCACCGACAAGATCAGCTCGATCGCTCTAGCGCGACGCACACCGATGGGCTGGTTTCTTGGCGCCGGTATCTCCTTCCTGCTCACGATGCTGCTGATGTACACGATCGGTTATCTTGTGCTGACCGGAATAGGAATCTGGGGCAACAACATACCTGTCGGATGGGCATTTGACATAATCAACTTCGTCTGGTGGATCGGGATCGGGCACGCGGGGACGTTGATCTCGGCCATACTGCTACTGTTGCGTCAGCAGTGGCGAACCTCGATCAATCGCTTCGCCGAAGCGATGACCCTCTTCGCAGTTGCGTGCGCCGGCATCTTTCCGCTTCTGCACACAGGCAGGCCGTGGCTTGCTTACTGGCTGTTTCCGTATCCGAGCACCATGGGGGTGTGGCCGCAATTCAGGAGCCCGCTGATTTGGGATGTGTTCGCGGTCTCAACGTACGCGACCGTCTCCGCCTTGTTCTGGTTTGTGGGATTGATACCGGATCTTGCTACGCTGAGGGACCGCGCCAGAAGGAAGACGGCGAAAATAATCTACGGGATGCTTGCAATGGGCTGGCGCGGGTCCGCGCGTCACTGGCACCGATACGAAACCGCTTATCTCTTATTGGCGGGACTAGCGACGCCGCTGGTTGTATCGGTCCATACGGTGGTGAGCTTTGACTTCGCGGTAGGAATAGTTCCGGGATGGCACACGACGGTATTTCCGCCTTACTTCGTAGCAGGCGCGATTTATTCGGGCTTTGCGATGGTGATGACATTGGCGATCCCGCTGAGGAAGTTCTACAAGCTCGAAGACTTCATCACGATGCGGCACCTGCGAAACATGGCCAAGATCATGCTGGCAACGGGATTGATAGTCGGCTACGGATATATGACGGAGACGTTCACGGCCTGGTACAGCGCGAACACGTTTGAAGAATTCATGATGAAGAACCGAATGACCGGGCCTTATGCACCGGTATATTGGTCGTTGATCCTGTGCAACATTTTGATTCCTCAGATTCTCTGGTGGAAGAAAGCGCGCGGGAATGTAGCTCTCCTGTTTGTGGTCTCGATCATCGTAAACGTGGGCATGTGGCTCGAGCGATTCGTCATCATCGTCACCAGCTTGCATCGCGATTTCTTGCCGTCATCATGGGCTATGTACAACCCGACTTTTTGGGACTTCTCGATGTTCGTCGGCACGATCGGATTGTTCTTGAGCTTGCTGTTTTTGTTCATTCGATTCCTGCCGATGATTTCGATATTCGAGATGAGGACTATTCTTCCTCAAGCGGAGGTACACGAAGCCGCCGACTGAGAATCGAAGATAGAGGATAGAGGATTGAGAATAGAGAAGAGGAGGCAAAGGAAAGATGGCTGAAATAAGAAGCTTCAGGGATCTGGATGTCTACAAACTTACATTGAGTGAAGCAAAGCGCATATTCGTGGTGACGCGGAGCTTTCCGGCTGAAGAGAAATACTGGCTCACCGATCAGATTAAATGATACAGCGCGCTGAGAATTTCTGCAGAACAAAAAGAGAGTCATTGGATAGGGAGCAATGATGCAATCCTCTATTCTCAATCCTCAATCCTCGCGACTTTACGGATTGATGGCAGAGTTTGAAGAACCAACTAGCTTGGTGCACGCGGCGCGGAGCGTGCGCGAAGAGGGTTACCAGAGGTTGGATGCGTATTCGCCGTTTCCGATAGAAGCACTCGACGAAGCACTCGCAATCAAACACACAAGGCTTCCATTGATTGTGTTGATAGGCGGATTAATCGGATGCCTTGGCGGCTTCTTGCTTTGCTACTGGGTTTCCACGACTGTTTATCCGCTCAACATCGGTGGGCGGCCCTTGAACAGTTGGCCGGCATTCATACCGGTGACTTTCGAGTGCACGATATTGTTGGCCGCCCTCTCGGCTGTGCTCGGGATGCTGGCACTCAATGGCCTGCCGCAGCCTTATCACCCGGTGTTCAACGTTCCAAGTTTTGATCAGGCCAGCCGCAGTCGATTTTTTCTGTGCATTGAGGCGAGCGATCCTAAGTTTGATTTGAACGCGACGCGAGCCTTGCTCGGTGATCTCGGCGCCAGAGAAGTAAGCGAGGTTGAGTATTAAGAAGCAGAACCACAAAGATACAAAGACACGAAGTCGCGCGAACAAGTTTTGTGCCGCTTTGTGTCTTAGTGTCTTAGTGGCGATCTCTGCGGCCTGTCGTCAAGACATGCACGATCAGCCCAAGTACCGCCCATTGAGACCAATCGATCAGATCGGCTCGATCAACGATGGCCGATCGGCTCGGCCACAAGTGGAGGGAACCGTCGCGCGCGGTCAGTTGAGAGACGATATCGAGTTTAACACCGGCAAGCTCGCGACGCAGGCTGCTGCCGGAGCCAGCTCCGCGCAGGCCGCGGCAAGAGCCCAAACTGCCGCAGCGCAGGAAGCAAAGCAAGCAGGCGTCACGCCAACCGGTGCGCCTCCGCCGGCATTTCAGGGTTTCGTGACTGAGTTCCCGATGCCGATCACCGCGGCTGACCTTGATCGAGGACAGGAGCGATTCAACATCTACTGTTCGGTCTGCCACGGTCGATTGGGAGACGGATCGGGCATGATCGTGCGACGAGGCTTTCGCAAGCCGCCTTCTTTTCACGACGAGCGATTGCGCAACGCGCCGGTCGGCTACATCTTCGATGTCGAGACCAACGGTTTCGGCGCGATGCCGGATTATATCTCTCAAATCCCTCCCGAAGATCGGTGGCGAATCATTGCCTACATTCGCGCGCTGCAGTTAAGCCAGCGAGCGACACTCGCAGACGTGCCGGAGAGTGAGCGCGACAAATTAAAACCTCGAGAGGAACGTCAGCATTGATCCAGATCGAAAAGGCTCCTCCTGAAGTGGACCAGTTTCAGCGTCGCGCGCTGATGGTGGGCGTTGTTGCGCTCGTCGTTTGCGTCGTCGGAGCAATCTTCGATCGCGACCAGTTTTTTCGCTCATACCTGCTCGCTTACATTTTCTGGGTAGGCATTGCGCTCGGGTGTTTTGCGATTTTGATGGTACAGCACATGTCCGGCGGCGCGTGGGGTCTCGTGATCAGGCGCTCGCTCGAATCTGCGACTCGGACCTTCCCGCTGCTTGCGGTGTTGTTTTTGCCGCTCGCTTTCGGTGTTCGCTCAGTGTACCTGTGGGCGCGACCGCCGGTCGGGGCCAGCGAAGCGCTGAAGCATGCCCTGGCTCACAAGGCTTTGTATTTGAATGTGCCGTTTTTTCTCGGTAGGGCTGTCTTCTATTTCGCGGTGTGGAACCTATTGAGTTACTTCCTGAACAAATGGTCGCTCGAACAAGACCGGACTGGGGAGCGGCCCCTGACAACCAAACTCCAGAATTTGAGCGGGCCTGGACTGGTGCTATACGGATTAACGGTAACGTTTGCCTCAATTGATTGGGTGATGTCGCTCGAACCGCAGTGGTTCTCGACGATGTTCGGGGTCCTGGTGATGGGCGGTCAGGGTTTGTCAGCTATGGCTTTCGTTATCGCCGTGATCGTGCTGCTATCGCAGTACAAACCGCTTTCCGAAGTGGTTAGGCCTTCGCACCTGCACGACCTCGGCAAGCTGATGCTCGCGTTTCTGATGCTATGGGCATATTTCGGGTTCTCGCAGTTTCTGATTATCTGGTCGGGAAACCTTCCTGATGAGATCCCCTGGTACGTGCGCCGGCTGCAGTCGCCGTGGAGGTGGGTTGGCTTGGCGTTGATCGTGCTTCAATTCGCGCTGCCGTTTGTGTTGCTCTTGTCGCGCGAATTGAAGCGTAACGCCCGCAAGCTTGTGATTGTCGCGAGCGCGATCATCGTTATGCGGCTGGTTGACGTGATATGGCTCACTGATCCCGAGTTTCACGAAGGCGCGTTTCGAATTCACTGGATGGACGTCGTTATGCCTATCGGTCTAGGCGGGTTGTGGCTGGCGTTTTTCGCATATCAGCTCAAAACCAGGCCGCTGCTTCCGATTGGCGATCCTTTTTTGGAGGGCGCGCTCGCGTACGCTGAGCGACACGAGCCCGCCGCGAGCCCGAAGTTTAAGCCTTGAGGTAGCATAGACTTCAGTCTGTGCGCCGATGCATACAGACTGAAGTCTGTGCTACTCGCGCGCTGAATCAAATGCCGGACAACGATACGAAACAGTCCACGCACAAGAATGCCGTGGGGGCAGGTGTGGGTCATGAAGTCAGTGACCTCAGGATAGGCCCAATCGTGTGGTTCTTGATCGGACTAGCGATTGCCACCATTGTGATCGGCTTGCTGGTTGTTGGCTTGTTCGACGCGTTCGAGAGCCGCGAAGAGAAGTCAAAAGCCGCGACCTCGCCGCTCTCCAGCGAGCGGCAAAAACTTCCGCCCGAGCCGCGGCTCCAGCTTGCACCCTCGACCGAGGAGCAGTTGGAGCGGAAGCTGCCGCCGGACATCAAGAAGGACAGCCCGCTACAGGAGATGAAGCGCTTGCGCGAACAAGAGAATGAGAAGCTGACAAGCTACGGCTGGGTGGATGAGAAAGCAGGTGTAGTAAGAATTCCAATTGAAGAAGCGAAGAAGCGTTTGTTGGAGAAGGGAATTCCGACGAGGAA
>DASXSR010000127.1:0-12877 GCA_036505875.1 Blastocatellia bacterium
CACGTCCGCTGTCCAATGACTTCGATAGCTTCAACGCGTCCAGGTTGACGCAAGATGCCGATATGCTAGTCACGCAGCAGCTCGAACCTGTCTCCGACATCTGGAGGGGCCCGCTTGCAGACATGGGAGACGCGAATAAAATAGGCGCGGGTGGCCGCGAAGGCCTTAGCCTTATGAGGGAAGGGCGCATACTCTATTCGGCTCCGTTATCGGAACAGACTAGCGAAATCTCAATGCTGAACGCTGATGCGACCGAGCGAAAGCAACTCACCGCTAATCGTAGTAACGATCTTAGTCCCTTAGCCTCTCCCGACGGGCGTTATGTCGTATTCACTTCCGACCGTTCAGGGAACTTTGAAATCTGGCGCATGGATATGGATGGCAGCAACCCGCTCCGATTGACCAACAGCGCGGGCGCGAACATGCCGAGCATATCGCCCGATGGCAAATGGGTGATCTACTTATCCTCAACCGACGGCAAGATCCGCAGAGTTCCGTTGGAGGGCGGCGAATCCGTCGAGCTCGTCGGCGGCGCGGTGGGTGTTTCAGCGGTGTCGCCTGATGGCAAACTTGTCGCCTATTTTGCGTGGGTCAAGAATGTCTGGGGAATTGCTGTCAGCTCTTTTGAAGATGGTTCTCTTGTCAGAAGTTTCGATCTTAGTTCTCAGTCGTTGAACAACAGAGCTTTGAAGTGGACACCGGACGGCAAGGCGATAGTTTATGCTGCGATGTCTGATGGTGTTGGTAATATCTGGATGCAACCCCTGGATGGAGGCCCGTCCAAGCGAGTGACCAATTTCAAAGCAGACGGCATCTTCCACTTCGACATCTCTACTGATGGCAAGGATCTGGTCTGTGCTCGAGGCGGTTGGAAGCACGACATAGTACTAATCAAGAATCTCCTGCGCTGAGAAGTCGTTACCTTTCTTCCGGCCATTCCACTAATACGAACCGAACCGATCTGGACTGACTCGTGGCGTAGCTATCATTCAGGGTTTGGCGCTCGCAGACCCAAGCCACGCCGTATACCAGAGATTAGCCAGCATCTGTGATCCGGCAGCGAGCCGTTCTTCAACAAACTTCTTGGACTCGGGATTGCGGTTGTTCGCATCCCAGCGAGCAGACTTCTCCATCTGATAGAGCTTCGGTACGTGCCCCCAAGACTCGAACAGGTATTTCATTATGTCGGCGAAAGGGTCTTGCAGCTTCGTCGCGGTCTTCACCAAGCCGCCGAAGTCTTCGGGCCTGACCTGCGCCTTGACGTATTCGCCCTCGAACCGGCCGTGAAGCGGCTCGCGCGTGAAGAGTTGGGGATTCGAACTTGTTGTCCAGCCGTTGTAATGGATCGAGACGTGAAGCGGCTGCGAAGCATCGGCCACGTAGTGCCCAAGCACGCCAGAATAATAGACGATGTTTTGCTCGATCTGGTCTCGCTCGTCCTGGTGCTGCGGATCGCGCCAGAGACGAAACAACACCTCGACTTTCTGAAAACCCTCCAGAATCGAGTAAGGCAAGAACCCAACTTCCTTCGCGTCTCTGCCTCTCGCTCTCAGCCATTCTGAATAGAGATAGCGATCGTTGGGGAGCGCCTCGAAGTTCTCGGGCTTATCGATGTTGATGAAGTGATCGGGCCCGTTGACCTCGTTCAGCGCTTTGAAGAGTTCTCTGGTGTCGCGCCAGCGATCAGGCTCTGGACCGAGAAACGAGAGTCGCGCGGATGCCTTACGAAAGAACGCCGGCGTGTCCTCAGGCAAATGTTCGGCAGCGACGCGATTAATGTAGCGGTGACCCTCTTCGCCCCACGCACTCGTTGCAGGTGCAAGAATCAGTGCTAAACAGGCGGCGATAACCAGGATGGTCGCGAGAAGCTTCATACAATAGTCCCCTCATTAGTTTGAAATGCAAGAGAGTAAACAATACTCGGCTGGATGGGACAGGTTCAAGGTGGGGCCTGTGTCTGTCAATCTTCGTCGTGTTCGTGGCCGTCGTAATGCATAATCAGCGGCTCGTCATCAACCTGCGTCTCAAGGTGCACGTCGCGGCCCCAAAGCTTGTAAACATACTCGAGCGTCTTGCGAGCGTACTTCATGTCCAGCTCAACCCCTTCGTAGCGGTGCATCAGGTAAAGCTCGCGATTGCCGTCGTAATCGCCGTCAACTACCTCGATGTACGGGAAGCCGAAGTTCGTCATATTCGCTACAAGCTGATCGCGAACCTTCTCCCAGTTCTTTTCGGTGACCGTCCACTCTTCTTCGTCCACGAGTTGATAGACGAATAGATCGAGCTCTTCGCAAAGCTCCTCGGTGAGGTAGTTGCGGAGGAACGAAATGTCGCTATCAAGCTCGCGCACCTCGAACATCTTTTCGCGACCCTCGCCCCCGCGCCGTCCGAACTTCTCGCGTTCCTCGTCACTGGGGTTGTCCCAGCGCTTCTCGATGTCCTCGAAGATCTTGTACCCGAGGTAGTAGGGATTGATCTGGCCTTTGTGCGGTGAAACGACTCCCGAGTGAAGCTCAGCGAACTCGATGTGCTCATTGTCAGGCAAGTCCAGCTCGCGCATTATCCTCGAATGCCAAATGCTCGCCCAACCCTCGTTCATGATCTTGGTCTGAAGCTGCGGTATGAAATACTCCATCTCCACGTGCAGCATCGAGATGACATCGCGCTGCCAGGGTTCGAGCGTGGGCGAGTTCTTCATTATGAAATAAACCAGGTCCTTCTCCGGAAACTCGATGCTCGGTTTGCGCTTTCGCGAGTCGTCGTCATCCGCGCTTGCACCTTGCTCCTGACGCTCTTCTTTCGAGAGCAGATCGTCGTAGCGGCCTTCGCGTCGTTTGGATTTCTTTTCCTCTTCCTCGTCCTTCTCTTCGTGGGGCTTTCTGATAAAGAAATGTGGGTCGATGTGTTCCTCGATTGAGAGAACCGAGTCAAGAAACTCCTCGACAACTTTCCTGCCGTACTTGAACTCATAATCGGCCATCCGCCGCGCGTGCAGGGCAGCTTCATCAACCATTCTGCGATTCGTCTTCGAGAAATAGACGTTGTTCTTGAAGAAGTCTACGTGTCCGAGTACATGTGCGATAACGAGCTTGTTCTGAGTCGGCGAGTTGGTCTCGAGCAAAAAAGCGTATGCCGGGTTCGAGTTAATAACGACTTCGTATATCTTCGACAACCCGAAGTCGTACATCATTTTCATTCGGTGATAAGCCTTGCCGAAGGTCCAATGCGAATAACGCCCTGGCAAGGCGTAAGAGCCGACTTCGTACATCACTGAAGCAGGAACCAACTCGAAGCGAAGAGGAAACGGATCGAGCCCGAACTTCGTCGTAGCGATGTCCCAGATCTGCTCGACCGCTTCTTCGAGGACTTGTGCTTCCTTGTCGACCATATATTTTAGATTGTAAATTTTAGATTTCGGATTTTAGGTTTGGCTGAACTGACAATCAAAATCGAAAATCCAAAATCGTTAGGCTTCTTCGCCGCGCTTGCCGAAAAACTCTTTCAACGCGGGATACACATCTTCCTTATCGTCTATGCGCACGCCAACGAATCGCTCCTGACTCTTCAGCCTGTCTTTGAAGATCGACAGTAGCGCCCCAGACGAGCGCCGATAGCTCGATACGCCCTCCTCGCCGATCTCGCCATATCCGAACAGGTTGCACGTCGTTATCAACTCGTCGGCAAGCTTCACAGCTTCATCGTTGTCGGAGTAGTAGTTGTCACCGTCCGAAAAATGAAACGGGTAGATGTTCCAATCCTTCGCCGGAAACCGTTCGCCGATTATGTCGAGCGCCAAACGATAAGCGGACGAGACGACTGTCCCGCCTGATTCGCCCTGGGTGAAAAACTGCTGCTCACTTACTTCCTTGGCCTCAGTGTGATGGCTTATGAAAACTATATTCACGTTGTCGTATTTGCTTTTCAAAAAGCGCACCATCCAGAAGTAAAACGAGCGCGCGATATATTTCTTGAATTCGCCCATCGAGCCGCTCACATCCATCATCGCAATTACCACAGCGTTCGACTCGTAGGTCATCCGCTGGTCCCAGGTCTTGTAGCGGAGGTCCTCTTTCTTGAAAGGACCGATGCGCGCGTCGCCGCCCTCGCGTGCTCGTCGTTTCATGTTCTCGAGGATGCTGCGGCGCTTGTCGAGATTAGCCAGAATGCCCGCGCGCCGAATCTCCGTGAACTTTGTCTCTTTCGACGGAACTGCGTGTTTCGCCTTCTCTTCCAGATAAGGCAGGTGAAGGTCCTCGAAGATGAGCTTTGCAATTTCGTCTATCTCGACTTCGGCCTCGTAGTATTCCTGACCGGGTTGATCGCCGGCACGCGGACCGGGTACCTGGGCGTCGTCTCCCTCACGAGCAATCACATCGCCAACCTTGGTGGCGCCGTCTCCGGTAGCGACGTGCTTCTTCTTACGATAGTCGAACCGAAACTTGTACTCGTCGAGCGAGCGAATCGGGACTCTGACGACGCGCTTGCCGTCAGAAAGGATGATCGACTCATTGGACACGATCGAGCCGAGGTTTTTCTTGATCGCGTCGCGAACCCTTTCCTTGTGGCGCTCCTGGTCGATCTGCCCTTTGCGCTGAAGCGACCAATCGTTTCGTTGAATTAACATAGCGATCGACTCCTCTAAACCAACGCCCGCACTCCCGGAAGGGATTGTGCGGGCGTTGGGGGGAATCACTTGACTTCACGAGCGCCCGCGCTACCGCGACAGCAACGTCCCCACGTAAGTCAGCAACTCGTTGGCGCACACGGTGCAGTACCCGTTCTGCGACACCAGCCGGTCGATTACTTCGTTGATGCGACGAAGCTGATCAGCGTCGGGCGTCTTGGTCGAAGTAGTGATTTTCACCACGTCCTTCAGATCGGAGAAGATCTTCTTCTCGATCGCTTCCTTCAACCGCTCGTGAGACTTGTATTCGAACGGCTTACCCTTTCGCGCGTGGCTGGAGATGCGAATGAGGATCTCTTGGCGAAACGTGTTCTTGCCGTTCTCGCTGATCCCGATCTGCTCCTCGATCGAGCGCATCAGCTTCTCGTCGGGCTCGATTTCTTCCTCGGTGATCGCGTCTTTGAGCTTCTCCTTGTTGCAATAAGCCTCGACATTGTCGAGGTAGTTATCGCACAAGGTCTTAGCCATCTCCTCGAACGAGTAGACGAACGCCCGTTGAACTTCGTTCTTCGCGATGTCGTCGAACTCACGTCGAGCGACCGAGACAAGATTGAGATAACGATCGCGTTGTTCAGAAGAGATGCCGCTATGCTGCTCGAAGCCGTCCTTGATCGCTCGCAGCGCGTCGATCGGATTGATACACGTGATGTTGTCGCGAACCAGAGCGCCCGACAATCGGTTGATCACGTAACGCGGGCTGATGCCGTCCATACCTTCACGGACGGTTTCTTCCTGCAGCTCGCGCACGTCTTTCGACTTAAACCCCTCGACGTCCTCTCCGTCGTACAGCTTCATCTTCTTGACGATGTCAATGTTGGCCTTCTTCGGCTCCTCGAGTCTTGTCATCACCGCGAACATCGCCGCGATCTTGAGCGTATTCGGAGCGATGTGAATGTTGCGCAACGCATCCGACTGATTGAGCAGCTTGTCATAGATGCGCTCCTCCTGCGAAACCTTCAGGTTGTATGGGACCTTGATCATAATGATCCGGTCTTGAAGCGCCTCGCTCTTGCGGTTGGCGACAAACGCCGCGTACTCGTTTTCGTTCGTGTGCGAGATGATCGCTTCATCTGCGTAGATCAGCGCAAAGCGTCCGGTCTTGATGCTCTGCTCCTGACTGAGGGTCAATAAGCTGTAGAGAAACTTCTCGTCGACCTTCAACATCTCGACGAATTCCATCAGCCCGCGATTGGCAATGTTCAATTCGCCATCGAACCGGTAGGCGCGCGGGTCGGATTCGACGCCGAATTCGCCGATTGTCGAGAGGTCAATCGAGCCGGTCAGCTCAGTGATGTCTTGAGACTTGGGATCGGAAGGCGCAAACGTGCCGATGCCAGTGCGGTCCTTCTCAGAGAAAACTATGCGATGAATGAGAACGTCCTCGTGACGGCCGTGGTATACGTGTTCCAGGTTATACCGGCACTGCGGGCAAAGCTCGCCTTCGATGTAGATGCCATAGTGCCGTTCGATCTCCGGCCGGAGCTCGGGCGGGATCAAATGCAGCGGTTCTTCGTGCATGGGGCAGTCCTTCATGGCATAGACCGCTCCATCATTGGCGCGTGACCAATTCTCAAGTCCCCGCTTCAGCATGGTGACAATGGTCGACTTTCCGCCCCCCACAGGTCCCATGAGCAGCAGTATTCGCTTGCGCACCTCCAGGCGCTGGCCGGCAGATTTGAAATACTCGACTATGCGTGAGATGGGCTTCTCGATACCGAAAAGCTCTTCAGCGAAAAAATTGTACTTTACGATTTCATCGCGCGAGCCTTCGTTGATTTTTTCGACGCCCGACGCCAGGACCATGTCGCAGATGCGCGCGTGCGAGAGCTTCGATATGTTTGGATTTTGAGTTACAAGCTCGAAGTAATCTCTGAAAGTGCCTTCCCAGGCCAGCCGCTCGCGGTCGCGGCGGTGAGTCTCGAGGAGGTCGCTCAGGTTTATCTTGTTTGCATCCATATCTGCCTCCGGCTCAATTCCGTGTTTTAACCGTGGACGTACTTGGAAGCGCCCACGACTGTCCGCCGATCATTTCCTGTGAAACCGTGCCTGCCGAGGGGCCGCTCGTCGACGGTTTCCGCCACTGAGTTTTTGCGAGAGTTAGGACGACATTCAGTCTATGGCCTCGCGGGCGCGCAGTCGGAAGGGGTCCGGCTGTTCGTGGCTCGACTGGATGCACGCTCAACCTCGATGAATCAAAGCGAAGCATCTTGTCAAAACAATCCGATCTTCCTTCTGGCTGCATTATAGCACAAACTGCAAGCTTCAAAGCGCACCCACCAGAATCAAGGACGATCATTTGAGTAATCACCTGTAATCAAACAACTTCGGAGTCCGATAAGCTTCAGCTTGTCGATATGGTGTTGGAGTGAACCGACAAGCTGAAGCTTATCGGACCTCGGCCGCCAACACCACTCGCGGCCTCACAACCTGAAGCGGAGCATCGTAATACCCTACCGCCACGAGTGCGCCGCCTTCGTCGCAAAGCCGCAGCGGAATCACGTCACCTTTAACCTCGGCGCGTTCATCATTCGACAAGGAGAACGCACGCCCGGTGACCACTTGCTTAATGCGTTGATCATCAAGCCGGATTACCGGCAGATGTTGAAGCGTCAAAAACGGGCTTAGCAGCATACGGCGAAGATCATCGCGCGGCGTCCTTTCCAATTCATCCAACGTCAATGCGCTGTCCACTTTAAAATGCCCCACGCCGGTGCGTCTGAGTTTAGTTAAGTGTGCGCCCAGCCCCAGCGCCTCTCCGATATCATGGGCAAGAGTCCTGACATAGGTTCCCGATGAGCCGCGCACCTTCACGCCGACGTCTCGAGTGCCGTCATCGTTCGCGTTCAATGTCGTTTCCTCTTCGATGAGCTCCAAAGCGTAGACTTCGATCCTCACCGGCTCACGTTTCACCTCGCGGCCCGCGCGAGCTGCAACGTACAGCTTCTGGCCGGCAACCTTCTTTGCTGAGAACATAGGCGGCGTCTGAAGCTGGGGGCCAGTGAATCTTTCCAACACTCGCCGAACGTCTTCAAGGCTCAACTCATTCGATGAGCGAAGTGGTGTAATCTGTTTCCCAGTGAGGTCCTGGGTGTCCGTGGCGTAACCGAGTTTGATTGTCGCGATGTACTCTTTGTCGAGTCCAACCAGAAATTGAACCAGCCTCGTCGCCCGCCCAACGCAGACTACCAGGACACCAGTGGCGAACGGATCCAGAGTCCCTGCGTGTCCGACACGACGCTCCCCAGTAACGCGGCGAACGCGCGCGACTACGTCGTGAGACGTGATTCCTTCAGGCTTGTCGATTACGAACCCGCCGATCATCAGAGTAGCACAGACTTCAGTCTGTGTTCTTAGCCGTCTTAGATTGCGTCTAGCGACACAGACTGAAGTCTGTGCTACGCTAGAGGACGTTTGCCCGGCATGCCAACGGAAACAACCAACATGCAACTTTTGCCTGCCGCATGAGGCGAGAAGAATTCGGTTACATCGTCATCATAAAAGGTCAAACCGGTTGCTCCGCGTTTCAACGCATAAGCCGCCAAATACATCTTGCCCCCTATTACTCCGGCTTCCATCTGAGCAGCGCGATAGCCCCGGTTACCATACGACTCAACCACCCGATTCAAGTCGGCCATAAGAAAGAACGTCACGCTGGCATCGCCGCCAAGGTCCTGTTCCAGCGTCAAATAAGCGGCCTCCTCGCGGAAATCACCTGGTTTGAGCAACTCAAGCGCGCGGGTTTCGCTGCGATAGAAATACGCGCCGGTTGGCAACCCTTCCACGGCATTCACGATGGCGTAGATGTCATTGATGCGGTTTCGCTCGTCTTTCAGAAAGTCAGTTTTTATTCCGCGAGTCGCGCGGTCGACAATCAGCGACAGGTCAGTAAGCGTGATTGGCTTGCGCGCAAATCGTCGCGTTGAAGCGCGACGTTGGATCACGTCTTCGATGGCTTCCTTCGGCAAGGTCTCATTGGGCGTCGGTGAGAGTTTGAACTCTTCGCCTTCGGGCGCAGGCGAAGACAAGTTGATCTTCGTGCCGCGCCATGCATGCACATCGTCGATACCAGACAACGACGATGCCAGGTGCATTTCGCGGATTGAGGGATAGTCAACTGGGAATCGAGAAACAGGCGCTACCTCGAAGCTCAGTTCGGGAAGCGCATCAATAGAGACACTCTCCTGAACACCATCGTCTACACGCCCCAGCGTGAGCAGGCTCAAAGCCAGCTCTTGCTGACCGTCGATTCCTATAAGCTTGTTCAGGTCAGCCTCCACGAAGCCCATCACAATCTCGGCGGGCAACTCGTGCGCGGCGGCCATCGCGAGCGCATTCGCTAAAATCATCCCGTTGTCCCAGAAATGATACCTGTAAGCTCGATCGCGATATTTCCACGAGCTGCGCCAGCTTATTGCCGTGAACATCAGCGTTACGGGCGCGCTGCTGACCTGTGAGTTTTCGCCGGTCGCGCGAGCAAGAACGCTGCGAAAGTCTCCTTCGCGCAACGGCCTCAACGTAAAGTCGGCGGGATTGAAGTGATAAACGCCCGCAGCGAGCCCTTCGATGTCATCGCATACGACGTACACTTCAACTGGGTAGAGGGCCCCTGCGCACGCCGCCGCTCGAAAGTAAATCACACCGCCTGGGTACGCTTTGTGTTTCGTCACACCAGCCGAGTAATACAAGATGCTGGCAAGCTGCAAGAGGTCAGGTCTCTTTTCTTTGTTGGACTCAACGCCGGTTGACGCAACGACCTCAAGCGCCGGGGCCAGCGTCTGGGCCAGCGAGTGTGGCAAAGCCATAGGTTCAACTGTCTGATAGCTCTTGAACGGCGACGGATGGTTTGACCAATCGAGGTAATGCCTGGACGCCCGAATGCTGTGAGAAGAATGCTTGGTCAGATTGTGGTAGCTCCACACGGCGCTTGAGTCAGAGTTCGTCATAGGAATCTTCTTTGTGCTGTCTGTGAAGCTAGCACGTATCTACCGCGGAATCGAGCATCCCGAATCACCTTTGTGGATGGACGGAGATCGTGCGGCGCACTCACGCCCAGGCACGCTGTGCCGTGAGACGGGCTCAGTACCCTCGCAACTTTCCGTTATTCGTACCGGAGGGCTTCAATTGGATCCAGACGCGAAGCCTTTCTCGCAGGCCACACTCCGAAGATCAAACCAACGGCAGCTGAAACAACGAGACCGGTCACAACCGCCCAAAGCGGAATCGACGCAGGCAAAGACGGGAAAATAAGAATTATTATCTGACTCACTGCTATCGCGAGAAGCACTCCCAGCACCCCGCCCAAGAATGTCAGCGTCATTGCCTCAAACAGGAACTGGCTGGTGATGTCGCGACGGCGAGCGCCGATAGCCTTTCGTATGCCGATCTCCGCCGTGCGCTCGGTAACGCTCACAAGCATTATGTTCATCACGCCGATTCCGCCGACCAACAAGCCGATGCTTGAAAGCGCGATCGCAACCAGCCCCACCATCGCCGTGATACTGTCAAACTGTTCAATAAATCGGTCGGCAGTTGTCAGATCAAAATTGTTCCTCTCGTCGAATTTCACGCCGCGCTGCCGGCGCAGAATGTCTTCGACCTGGTCGAGCGCCTGCCGAAGATGTCCCGTGTGCGCTCGAATTATCAGCATCATCCACTCGCTGCGAGGCGAGACTTTGCGCAGCGTGCGATAAGGTATGAGCACCTGGTTCTCATCGGTTTCGCCGAGCAGACTTCCCTTTCTCTGTTCAAGCACACCGATGATTTCATATGGCCGCCCATTCATCATCACTTCCTTGCCGAGGGCCAGTGTCCCGCGCGGGAACAAAGCCTCAGACGCACCTTTGCCGATCACCATTACCTCTCGCCGATGTTGATCGTCGATCTCGCTGATGAACCGGCCCTCCTGAATCGACATGTTAGTGATCGTGCCGTAGTTTGCCGACACGCCTTCGAGGTTAGCTTGTTTGTAGGTCTGCCCGCCGTAGGTGATAGTCTTATCGAAATTCCATTCGATGAATCCGTCATTCGCGACGTCCTGGACCGCCGGAGCAAATTCTCGTATTGCTTCGCCGTCTTCGGGACGCAACGGTTTTCGAGTACGCTCTGAGCGATCGTGCGGGCCAAAGTTTATGCCGGTCGAAAGATGAAAAGCGTAGATGTTGTTGGTGCCGTACTCTTCGACGAATTGAACCAGGTTGCCTCGCAGCCCGGTGAGAATCGAGGCGATCGCAATGACGGTGGTCACTCCGATCACGATGCCGAGAACCGTGAGGAAGCTTCGGAACTTGTGCGCGCGGACGTTGTCAAGCGCCATCTTGAATGCTTCACTCTGAAAACTCGGCTTCAGCTTCACGCTCTTTACCCGTTCAATTCTTCGTCAACGCAATGATCGGATCCAGCCGGGCTGCCTTCATCGCGGGATAGATTCCAAAGAGCATCCCGATGATGCTCGACACCGCGATCGACAGCACGATGTAGGTGATGGTGATGTTCATCGGAACAGGCGTTGCGGACCTGATCACCCACGAGACGCCGGAGGCGAGCAATAATCCCAGTACACCGCCCAACGCGCACAACACCGATGACTCGATCAGGAACTGCACAAGGATGTGCTTGCGTTTGGCGCCGACAGCCTTCCGCAGTCCGATCTCGAACGTCCGCTCGGTCACACTGACCAGCATAATATTCATGACCACGATTCCGCCGACAACAAGCGAGATAAAGGTGATCGGAATGACCGCCAGCGTGATCGCTCCCGTAAATTGATCGATTTGATTGTTCACTTGCTCGACGTTCACAAGACCGAAGTCATCTTCCGCATCCCCCTTCAGCTTGTGCTTGTTTCGCATGGCGACCCGCGCCTGCTCGATCGTGGGATCAAACGTCTCACGGTCCTGCGACTTTCCGTGAAGCGACAAGCTTTGACGACGGCCGAACATTCGTTGGAAGGTTGTCAGCGGTACGTAGGCATTGTTGTCGAGCGATTGGCCGAACATTGAGCCGCGCTTATCTTCAACTCCGACGATCGTCATCGGGAGCCCCTGGATAGTGATCGTGCGGCCGATCGGATCGAGGCCGGGAAAAAACTTTTCCCTTATATCCATGCCGATCACGCAAACCATTGCCGAGTGCTCGACTTCGTGCGGGAGGAGAAACCGCCCTTCCGAAATGATCTTGTCTTCAATCTCGGCAAAGTTAGCTGTGACGCCGGAGATTTGTGTGCCGAACAGATCTTGTCCTTCGCGCTTCAGGTCGACTCGCCAGCCGGCCTCTGCTCCGACCTCCCTGCAGGACGTGCACTTGTTGATTAGCCAGTCGAGGTCGTCCCAGTCAAGCCGCTTGTTTCGCTTCATCATCTTTTCCCACTCTTCCTGGGTCATGTTCCCGACGTGAGCGATTCGAGCAATCATAAAGTGGTTGGCGCCGAGTATCTTAGAAATCTTCTCGACCACGTACGCGTTTAGGCCGTCAATTGAAGCCCCGACAACCACCACCGACGCGACGCCAATGATTATTCCGATCAGTGTCAGGAGAGCGCGCAGCTTGTGCGCAAAGATGGACTGCAAAGCGATCTTGGCCGCGTCGAAGTAAAACGAATAAACCGTCCTCATTCTGTAACCCCTGACTTGCCCGATTGAATCACTTCGCAGTACGAGCTTTGCGCATACAATGTTTGTCAAATAAGAATACGGGCAAGCACCGAAAAACGCTTTGCACCCAAAGCAAACAAACGCCGCGGACGCTGCTTAGGTTAACAATCTAAAGTATAACCTTAAAAGAAACACCTCAGCTTCGAGGATCCTAGGGTCGCTCCAGGTTTCGCGCAAGTGTGCCCTTGTTTGCATTTCTTTACTGGCACCTAGCTTGCGGACGGTGACCACAATATCTTGTGCCGGGCATTCGCTTACCAGCCCTTATCACAATATGTTGGGGCGGATCCTTGAACTTCCACTAATTGCACAAAAACTGTGCAATTCAAAAAAAATTTGGCCTGTTAGAAGCTTGACAAGCTCCACCGGTTTTATAAAATGGCGGACCCTGCGTTTTTTCAGAAATTACGGTGAATGCTTGTCGGTATGCGCAGGTTTACTTGGGCGGCATGCCAAAAGGTTTGGAATGGGAGGCCTCTATGTTCTCACACGAAACCGGCGTTCTCGGCTCGGACTGGATAACCTTTGCCGATTCGCAGTCAAA
>DASXSR010000128.1:0-36532 GCA_036505875.1 Blastocatellia bacterium
TAAGACCTGCCACAAACTCTGGCGACTTGCGGCAAGAAAGTCGGCAAAGGCATATGCCTCATCGCCTAGATCGCCGATGCCGAATCGCCCGGGCAGCGAAGTCGGGTGCAAAAGAATGCCGCTCGCTCTTGGAAATCCCACCTCGCCTCCGTCGATTCATTTCCGGCAATCTCTGGGTTACTTCTTTGAGACGTAGAGATCGGGAAACTGCTTTCGCAGGTTCGCAACCTTGGGAAGATCGTTAATAACGATGTACGGCTCGTTCGGATGGTGAACGGCATAGTCCTGGTGGTAATCCTCGGCCTGATAGAAGGAGCTTCCGGTTGAAACTTCCGTAACAATGCGATGAGGGAATACTTTGGCTTGGTCGAGTTGATCGATGTAGGCCTTCGCGATTCGCTTCTGCTCTGCGTTCGCACAAAAAATCGCGGAGCGATATTGTGTTCCAGTGTCCGGCCCTTGACGGTTCAGTTGCGTTGGATCGTGAGCAACAGAGAAAAACACCTTGAGAATCTGCCCAAACGTTAGCTGCGACGGGTCATATTTGATGCGAACCGATTCGGCGTGCCCTGTCCTCCCGTTCGAGACGATCTCGTATTGGGCGCTGTCGGCTGAGCCTCCGGCATATCCGGCTTTGACGTCGATGACTCCCTTGACATGGCTGAACACAGCTTGAATACCCCAGAAGCAACCTCCGGCAAGAACCGCGGTTCGTGTGCCTTTCGTCGAAGCCAGCGATTCATCAACCAAAGGATCCGGCAGCACGACAGTGGCACTCGCTACGTTACAAGCCAACACTGTCGCAACAGAGCTGATAGCAAGAACATGAAACAGAACTCGGTGCATAGTGCCTCCCAACCGATCAGTTGGTCGTAGTATCAACATAACCCATAGACGCGGACAATGTCCACGCAACGCAACCAGCGACGGGGCTGAAACCCAGCCGTTGACAATTACTCGTCGCACAAACTAGATTTCATGAAACAATGAAAGCGATTCTCGGTCCCCTCATTTCGATCGCGGTTGCTGTTGGAGCGTACGCGCAGTCGGCACAATCTCCACTTGCGCCACCTAAAGCTCCGCCGGTTGTGCCTGGAACCAAACTGACGCTCAAGCTGGGAGACAAAGCTCCCGATTTCGCGCTGCCTAATGGAGACGGCAAACTGGTCACGCTCTCAGAGTATACGCAGCGCAGCCCGGTTATGCTGATCTTCTATCGCGGCTTCTGGTGAGGCGCGTGCACGATGCAGCTCACCAGGTTGGCTGAGGATTACGACAAGTTCAAACAAGCAGGCGCGGAGTTGATAGCCGTCAGCGTGGACAATCAGTCATTTGCGTGGTCGATGGCGCAAACGACTGGCGCGAAGTTTCAGATACTCTCTGACGCTGAGAAGAAGACGATCATCTCTTACGGAGTATTGAACGCGGCAGAACATGATGGAATCGCTCACCCGTCGGTGTTCATCCTCGATAAGGAAGGTCGGATTCGTTATATGCATGTGGGAAAGGACCCGCAGGATCGTCCGCCCGATGAGACCCTCATAGCGGAAGTGAAGAAAGTCTCCGGCGTCAAGTAGTTGCCGGCTACGTCAGCTGGATCGTCTGCGTACCGGCTTGAACTCCGGGAATTTCGATCCCGCGCCCAGCTCTTCGATTGCCGCGCGCGCCTCGCCAATCAGCCGACGTCGAACTGCGGCGCGCAGCCTCTCAGTTCGTCCCTCGGTGAAGTGATCGATCAGTAACATCATTCGGTGCCAGCTCGATTCAAGCTCGTCGGCGATCCACGAGATTTGAGTGATGTCGTAGGGTACAGCGATCACTTCGCAACCGAACCGGGCGAAGACCGAAAGATACCGCGCCGTGGCTAGATCTGGACAGAGAAGTCTGCGGTTGCCTACCTTCAGCTCGATGCCGAGCAAAGTATGTAACACCTCAATGGATGATTTCTTGGTTGGCGCTCGCAGCTCATATTGACGCGTCCGCTGCGTTCGAATCTTGTCGCGGTAGATTGAACCGATAGAAAGATCGCCAAGTTGGCGGATGATCTCGTCGGCAATGTCTTCGGCTTTCACCGGACCGACACGCCGCGAGCGGCGACCCTCGATCGATTCGACTTTGGCTGGCGTAGCTTTCATCAAGTCCTGTAGGGGCGCCCTCCGTGGCCACCCCAGATTGTAAAGAGACCACCAGAATCTGGGGCGGCCACGGAGCGCCGCCCCTACCTGATTATTTTTTCGGCTGTGTCATCTGATCGCGCGCCCGCTCGAGTGTATCCAGCACTCGACCCGGCACGATTCCAAGATACAAGGTCCCGAGCAGGGCAAGCACTATCGCAGCCGCCGTGGACCGCGCCACCGCAGGCGGTTTGAAAGCGGTCGCAGGCTCGGCGAAGAACATCGCGACCATAACTCGCAAGTAGTAGTACCACGAAACCGCACTGTTGATGACGGCTATTACCACCAGCGCGTGAAAGCCGGCCGACCACGCTGACTTGAACACCAACAGCTTGGCCATGAACCCGCCGGTCAATGGAAGGCCGGCGAGACTCAACAAGAACAGCGCTAGCGCGCTCGACAACCCGATCGACTGAAATCCGATTCCGGAATAATCTGAAATCTCGACGCGTTTGTCGCCGCGCCTCGCAATGACTTCGATAATGCCAAACGCGCCGAGGTTGATCAGCACGTAGCACAAGAGATAAAACGCGACTGCCCGCCAATCGTTTGCGACGATTCCCACCAGTGCGTAGCCGGCGTGAGCGATCGACGAATAGGCCAGCATTCGCTTGATGTTGCTCTGGACTATTGCAGCAAGATTGCCGATCGTCATCGTGAGGATGGCCATCACTACAAGAGCGGTGGTGGTGGCAGATTGCAAAGCGTGCAACGCGCTGCTGCCGAGTCCAAACGAAGTCGCCGCAAAGGTCAGGATGAAAACACGCGCGAAAGAAGCAAACGCCGCAGCCTTCGAGCCGGTCGACAGAAACGCAGTGACCGGGGTTGGCGCGCCCTCATAAACATCCGGCGACCACACGTGAAACGGCGCCGTTGCGACTTTGAATCCAAAGCCGACGATCATCATCGCCGCTCCAGCCAGCAGCATCTCCGTTGAAAATAATTGACCAGATTCGATGCGCTCCCTGATCAGTTGTAGATTTGTCGTTGCAAGCGGCTGGGCCATTGGATTGTAGCTTGCCCCGTAAACCAGCGCGATTCCATAAAGTAGAAATGCGGTCGAGAATGAACCGAGAATGAAATACTTCATTGCCGACTCGTTTGAGCGAAGGTCGCGCCGTCGATAGCCGCACAATACATACGTCGATATAGACGTGATCTCCAGTCCCAGGAAGATCATAACCAGATCGTTTGCCGCCGCCATGAAAAGCATTCCGGTGGTTGCGAACATCAGTAACGCGAAGTACTCGCCTGTCGGGAGCGCTTCGTCCTCGATCCAACGAATTGATATCAATACGGTCAGGAAGGCCACCACCAAAAAGATCATTGCGAAGAAGGTTCTGAAATCATCGGTGATGATCATTCCTCTAAAAGAAGTTTCGCCGTTTCGGCCCCAAAGGCTGAGAACCGCGCCGGCAGCCGCCAGGGTTCCCAACAAGCACACCACACCCGCGACGCGCCGTTCGATCTTGCGGGCCACGGCGTCGATCAACATTATGAGGATTGCCACCGATGCGGTGATCGTCTCAGGCAGAATCGCGCGATAGTTGATTCCTATCGTTTCCATCAGCGTTCACCTGGGAGCGCAGCCATCTCTGCCTGCTCGTTCGTTGCGCGAGAGGAGGCTGGCAAGGATGCCTGCGCTCCCAGGGCAGATTTAATCGTTTCAATCGTCCGGCTGCTGCGCGAGAGGAACGGGCTTGGATAAACACCCATCACTAAAACCAATGCGGCGACCGGCGCAAGGACGAGCTTCTCTCTGAAGTTCAGGTCGCCAAGCTTCAGGTTCGAAGGATTCCGCACTTCGCCGAAGATGACTCGCTGATACATCCACAGCATATAGACCGCAGATAAAATCATCCCCAGCGCGGCGAGTGAGGTGAACAGTCTCGCGTGCGGTAGCAGAGTCGACGTGAACGTTCCGATGAGGATCAGGAACTCTCCGACGAACCCGTTGAGCAATGGCAATGCGATCGACGACAGTGTCACGATCATGAAGAAGGTCGAGAAGACAGGCATAACGTTGGCGAGCCCGCCGAACTCGGCTATCAACCGCGTATGACGGCGGTCGTAGATCATACCGACGATGATGAACAGCGCACCGGTCGAGACTCCGTGGTTGAGCATCTGATACAGCGCGCCCTGCATGCCTTGATCGGTGAAGGAGAATATTCCTAGAACAACGAAGCCGAGATGACTCACAGATGAATAGGCAACAAGCTTTTTCAGGTCGGGTTGCACCATCGCCACAAGCGCACCGTAAATGATTCCGATCACCGCGAGCGTGCAGATCAAAGTCGCAAACTGATGTGAGGCGTCGGGAAAAATCGGCAGATTGAATCGCATCAGTCCATAAGTGCCCATCTTGAGCAGCACACCCGCAAGCAACACCGAGCCTGCGGTTGGCGCTTCAACGTGCGCGTCAGGCAGCCAGGTGTGAAATGGAAAGAGCGGGACCTTGATCACGAACGCGATCGCGAATGCCAGGAAAAGAAAGGTTTGAGTTGTCGGGTCGATGACCAGCGCGCCGCTTCTCACATCATTGGTAATCGTTGCGATGTCGAACGTGTAGTTGAGCGCCTGGCTGCCGTGAACGTAATAAAGCGCAATGATGCCCGCAAGCATCAGCAGCGAGCCGACGACAGTGTAGATGACGAACTTCACCGCCGCGTAGATTCGCCGCTCGCCTCCCCAGACTCCTATCAGGAAGTACATTGGCACAAGCATCACTTCCCAGAAGATGTAGAACAGGAACATGTCCATCGCGACGAACACGCCGAGCATTCCTGTTTCCAGCGCAAGCAACGAAACGAGAAATTCTCGCAGGCGTTTGTGAATCGAGTTCCATGACGAGAGCAACGCTAGCGGAACGAGGAAGGTTGTGAGGACCACCAGCCACAAACTCAAGCCGTCAACTGCAACGTGATAGCGCACGCCAAGGTTGAACGCGTTGATCCATTCGACGTTGGTTTCGAATTGAAGGCCTGCGCTCTTGTCGAAGCCAATTGGCAGCGCGAGCGAGGCGATAAATGTCGCGAGTGCGAACAGGAACGCAATCCACTTGAGGGCTCGTTCGTCCGCCCTCTGGCCACGCCCGATCAGAAGAAGCGCGACGACCCCAGCGAGGGGAAGAAAGACTATGATCGTTAGAATGAGCTGTGACATTTAAACGCCTTGTACGGGCGGCCCTCCGTGGCCGCCCCTCGGTTCCCTCTCGGTCAACGTTTGACAGCGCAAAGAGGGGCGGCCACAGAGTGCCGCCCTTACATGAAGGACTTCATCACAAAGTATCCGATGATAAGCAGCGCGCCGAGCACCAAGACGGCCACGTAACTTCGAGCCAGGCCCGATTGCAAGTACCGAATTGTCCCTCCCAACAGGCTGGCCAAGTGACCAGCGCCATTCACCGCGCCATCGATCAAATGAACGTCAATCATTTTCCAAAGCACGTTGGTTGAGCCCTGTTTGATCGGCTGAACGACTGTCGCATCGTATACTTCGTCGACGTAGTATTTCTGTTCGAGAAGTTTCGGCGGCTCCCACAGCGGCTTTCGCTTGAACCACAACCAGCCAATCCCGATTCCCGCAAGAGCAATTACTATTGAGACTGCGGTGAGTGTTCGCTCAAGGCCGTGCTCGTCGCGCGACTCGGCCGGTGCTCTGGCTAACATACGCACCTGGGAGCTCTCATCATTGGAACGTCGAGCTTCGCGAACGGCTTCCCTAACTTGCATCGTCTGCGAACTCGCGACGGAAGGCTCAAGCAACCGTTCAAAATAGTTTGGGATCTTGCCGCCCGACAAGCCTTCCGGCACTCCGAGATACCCTGCGAAAACTGCTCCTACCGCAAGCACAACCAGCGGCACCGTCATCGAGCGAGGGGATTCGCGCGGTAAACCGCCGTGATGATCGTGCTCGCCTGCCGTAGAACTGGCTCCCGGAGCCGATTCTGAGGCGTCGAATCTTTCGTTACCCCAAAAAGTGAGCACCATCAGACGAGTCATATAGATTGCGGTGAGCAGAGCTGTCACCGCTCCCACAAACCACAACCCCGTTGCCCATGAGTCCGGCAATCCCTCGGCGACGAAAGAGCGATACAGAATCTCATCCTTGCTGAAGAAGCCCGACAGCAGCGGGACGCCCGAGATCGCCAGCCACCCGACGAGCATCGTCGCGAAGGTTACGGGCATGAACTTTTTCAGCCCGCCCATCAATCTGGTGTCCTGTTCGTGGTGCAGTGCGACGATCACCGAACCGGCGCCCAGAAAGAGCAGCGCCTTGAAGAACGCATGAGTGAAGACGTGGAAGATGCCCGCCGCGAAAGCGCCGACTCCGCAAGCCAAGAACATGTAACCAAGCTGCGAGATCGTCGAGTAGGCAAGAATCTTTTTTAGATCCCACTGCGCCAGCCCGATCGTCGCGGCGAACAGCGCGGTGGCCGCTCCGATTATCGCCACGATAAACATCGCCGCCGGCGCGTCAGTGTAAATTGAGCTTGCGCGCGAGATCATGTAGACGCCCGCCGTCACCATCGTAGCAGCATGTATCAACGCGCTGACCGGCGTGGGGCCAGCCATCGCGTCGGGCAGCCAGACGTACAGTGGAAGCTGCGCGCTCTTTCCTGTCGCGCCGACGAAAAGCAACACGGCGACTGTCGTTACGCCCCCAGCAAACACAGCCGACAATGTCAGCGGGTCTGACGCTTGAGCCATCGCCCAGTTGAAAGCGCCGTTAATGCCACGCGATGGATCGTCGAAGTAAAAGATCGTTCCAGCTTTCCAGAACAGCAACATCACTCCCAGCGCAAACCCGAAATCGCCGATGCGATTAACTACGAACGCTTTCTTCGCGGCGTCGTTGGCGAAGTCTTCAAGGAAGTAGTAACCGATCAGCAGGTACGAGCAAAGACCTACGCCTTCCCAGCCGACAAACATCATCAAAAAATTGTCCGCCAACACCAACGTCAGCATCGAGAACATGAAAAGATTCATGTAGGCGAAGAACCGCCAGTAGCCTTTGTCGCCGCGCATGTAGCCGGTGGCGAAGACGTGAATCCAGAATCCGACGAAGGTGACGAACAGGATGTAGATTCCCGAAAGCGAATCGAGCAGCAACGAAGCATCTGCGCGAAACGAACCTACGCTGATCCAGGTGAAGAGGTATTGATAGAATTTCTCGCCGTGCTCGAGCGGCGCGCGATGCTGAAAGAAAACGTAAAACGAAACGACTGCTGAAACGGCGATGGTCGAACAGGCGATCAACGCGATGAGCCGCTCGCCCATCCGCTTGCCAAACAAGCCGAGAATTGCGGCTCCGGCAAGCGGCGCGAGTATGATTATGACCAGGAGAGACTCGATGTGGGTTCCGTTCATCGTCCGAATCGGGCTTAGAGTTTCAGAGTATCCACCTCGTCAACGTTGAGCGACTCGCGATTGCGAAAGATGGAAATTATGATCGCGAGTCCGACTGCCGCTTCAGCCGCCGCCACTGTGATGACGATGAATACAAATAACTGGCCGCCGATGTCGCCGAAAAACCCCGACAGCGAAACCAGCGTGAGGTTGACCGCATTTAACATCAGCTCGATGCACAAGAAGATTGTAATCGCGTTGCGCTTGATGAATACGCCTACTGCTCCGATGGTGAACAGCAGCGCTGACAGTCCTAGATACCAAGACAATGGAACCATGATGAATTGCGAATTTGCGAATTCCGGATCGCAGATCGAGGATTCTGAAATCCGGAATCCAAAATCCGCAATCACGTCAATTTCTAATCTCCTTCACGTCGTGCCAGCACCATCGCTCCAACGATCGCCATCAATATCAGCACCGATGTGACCTCAAACGGAAGCAAGTAGTCGGTAAACAGTTTCGTTCCTATGCTCCAAGTCGTGCCGACTGCTTGTTCGGCGTTGACTGTCGGCACTGCCGGCAACGTGCGAGGTTGTATCCGCCAAAGAACATAAAAGGTTTCTGCTATGAGCAGCCCCGCAAAAGGAATCGCCAGATAGCGCAGGCCTTTCTGCTTCTCAATTTGTGGCTGCTCCTTCGGCGCGTTCAAAAGCATTATGACGAATACGAACAGTACCATTATCGCGCCGGCGTACACGACTATTTGAATCGCTGCGATGAACTGCGCGCGCACGGTCACGTAGAGCGCGGAGAGCGACAGCATTGTCCCGATCAACGACAGCGCGCTGTAGAGCGGGTTTCGCTGCAACACAATATTCAAGGCGCTCAACAGGGCGACCAGCGCCAGGATTATGAACAATGCTTTTTCCGCTGTCATAAGCTAGCGCGTAAACATGATGACGGTTGAAGTGATGATGATGTTGACAATCGACGCCGGCAGCAAGACCTTCCATCCGAACCGCATCAGTTGATCGTAACGAAAGCGAGGAACGGTGTAACGAATCCACATCGCGATGAAGATCAGTACCAGCACTTTGAGAGCGAAGTAAACCGGCCCAAGTATAGGCAGCCTTCCCACGAACGGGCCGTTCCAGCCCCCGAAGAACAACGAAGTAGCTATTGACGCCGCAGTTATGAGATTCAGATACTCAGCCATCTGAAACATCACGAACTTCATCGACGAATACTCAGTGTGATAGCCGGCGACAAGTTCCGAATCCGCCTCCGGCAAGTCGAACGGCGTTCGATTCGTTTCGGCAAGCGAAGCGATGTAGAAGATGATGAACACGAACATCAGCGGAAACCGGAAGACATTCCAGCCCAAATGCCCTACCCAAACGCTTTGCTTATCGACGATCTCGACCAGATCGAGTGTGCCGGCGTACAGCAAAACGCTGACGATTGAGAGGCCCAATGCAAGCTCATAGCTGATCATTTGCGCGCTCGATCTCAACGCACCCATCAACGAGTACTTGTTGTTGGACGCCCAACCGGCCAGCACGATCCCGTATACTCCCACCGACGTAAGCGCGAGCACATAAAGCAAGCCGACATTCATTCGCGTTACGTGCAGTTCGACGCGATGCCCAAACGGCGCAATCTCGCCGCCGTAGGGAATAACGATGAACGTCATCAGCGCGGGAATTAGAGAAAGCGCAGGAGCGAGCAAGAAGAGCCATTGGTTTGCCTGCAGCGGGATGATGTCCTCCTTGAAAATCATCTTCAGCCCATCGGCGGCAGGTTGCAGCAGTCCCCACGGCCCCACCCGGTTCGGTCCGACGCGCAGTTGGATGAAGCCCATGACCTTACGTTCCATTAGCGTCAAGTACGCTACCGCGGTGACTAGTATGAACAGGATGACGACGGTTTTGATTACCCACTCAAGCAGGTTAGCCATGGTGATTTCGGATTTCCGATTTTTAGATTTTGGATCTCGGACTTGAGCGTTTGAGAAATTGCGCCCCAATCCAAAAACCAAACCCAAAATCCAAATCCGTCATTTGTTCCACTCGAGGACACCCTTGCGCCAGACGAAAATCAGCCCGACAAACAAAAAAAAAACAAAAAGCATCATCTCGCCGTAGAAAACATACTTCAGATTACGGAACTCCTCTCTCTCAAGCACTCCTCTGAAGACTACAGCCCAGGGGACGAGGAACACAGCTTCGATGTCGAACAACAAAAAAGCCATCGCCACAAGGTAAAACTTAACCGACTGTCGCTCGCGCGCCGTGCCGACCGGTTCGACTCCGCATTCGTAAGGCATGAGCTTCTCGCGAGTTGGCCGCTGTTTTGCCGCCAGCCGCGAGAGGATGATGATGGCTGCGGACATGCCGATGGCAATGACTAGAATCAGAAGGACCGGGACGTAATTAGTCGGAACGTCGTTGACCATTGTTTAGCCTGCGCGTCTCAAAGCGCCCACGGCAACGACGCGCGCTTGCACAGCTAAGAATTCGCTGCCCACGAGAACTAGGGATGTTATCGCCCGCCGAATTTAGGTGTCAACTGATCACCAATTAAAAGTATTGTCGTCTTGCGGAGACTAGATTACCATCCGGACAGAACGGTCGCTCGCTTAGAGGACGAATGGGCTCAACGTGCGAATATTGCAGCGCCTTGATGGGTGAAGGAGAGACAAGGTGTGCGAGTTGCGGGGCTCCTGTCACGCGAGACTCTGATTCCAGGGATTTTAGAACTTGCCCGTTTTGCCATCGAAGGCTTCTTGCGTTGGGCAGCCCCGCTTGCAACTATTGCGGGCGGCGCTTGCCTGAGGAGTATGTCAAAACGCGTGAAGCTGACTTGAGGCGGGTCGTCGAAGTTCAAGGCGGCTCAGAAACTACCGAGACTGATCGCAAAGCAAATCGATTGATCTGTCAAGCCGCGGGTCGTCGACTGATGAACCAGCCATCAAGCGAGCTCATCGATACAGCGAGTCTAATAGATCTTCTCAGTTAACGCAGGCGTTTCAGGGCTGAGATTGTCCAACATACCGCAGTGGATCGACCGCCTGATCGTTCTCTCTTATCTCATAATGCACATGAGGTCCGGTCGAACGCCCGGTGCTCCCGGCGTTTCCGATCTGATCTCCGCGCTTTATTCGCTGCCCGGCTTCGACTGAGATTCGCGAGAGGTGTCCGTAGCGAGTTGTAATCCCATTGCTGTGATAGATGGTGACCAGGTTTCCATATCCCGCGTGTGGAGCGGCATAGATCACTAATCCGTCGGCCGTGGTGGTTACCGGGGCGCCGAAATCGATTGCAATATCGAGTCCTTCATGAACCTCGTGCCCTTCGCCGTTGAACGGATTTCGACGCATTCCAAAGCCGTCCGTCACATACCCGTTTACCGGCAGTCCTCTCGGTATCGAGGCCAACCGTAAGATATCTGAGCGCAATCGATCGTTGATGTGACGTACTTCACGCTCGAGATGATCGGCCGCTTTGTCCAGAGCGGCAACCGTCTCGGGTCCGCCAATGCCCACCAACTCGTCGGTTTCAGGAGCGTGCTCCATTCGGGCCTTTCTAGCCAACTCTTTTGACATGTCCTCGACGTAAGAGATCTGGCCCTTCAACCTCGCATAGGAATTCTGATACGCGTCGTTTGTCTGCTTGAGACTCTCGTTCTCGGACTTGACCGAGAGGTACCTGAGATTGAGCGCTTCGTGCCCGGCGAGCCGAACTACGCCGTAGATTAGGCCCAGGATTAGGAAAACGGTCAGGGTAGCAGCGGCGTAAATCACGTTTTTATGAATGCTAAGTTGCCTGACTTTCGATGTGCGGCTTGGAGAGATCAGAAAGGTATAGACTCGATTGTCCTTCGACATTCGGCACTCCTTGGCTTTTTTTAGTCCGTGATGCCTTCCCAGCAAACCGAATACTGACTGCCTGTTAGCCTGCGAGGGGGTTAATCCGCTCAGAATGAACGCGCAGACTATCACATCACAAGTGGCATGGCAATAATAACGGCAACGGTTAGGGAAGATTTAAGAAAATCGCAACAAATAGGGCGAGTATCACCACTAGGGCACAAAGATTCAGAGAACACCGAATGCTGCTCCGAGCCTTTGTGCCCTTGTAGTTAAGAGCTCTATGCCTGCTGGGCGCTGCGGGGCGCGATCAACTTGTAGATGAGCCACGCCACCAAAACGAAGAATCCGAGCACGATCGCGATCCAAAGTAGCTTGAATGCGAAGCCGATTATCCCCAACAGTATCGCCACCAGCTTGATCGCGATGACGAAAGCAACCATTCCTAGTACAAACCTTAGAAACCCCATGCCTCACCTCCTAACCGCTTTGCGCCGCTGCTGACGGTCGCTATTTCCTATACGAATCATTTTGCGAGAGCGTTCGCCTGCGGCTGACGGGACGCGCTCGCCTGAATGATTATGTTCCTGTAGGAAGTCCTCAGCTTAATCGTCGGGCCTCCCACGCCAAGCACCGCCGCCAAAATCTCGCGCGCCGTCTGTTGAAGCTGGTCGAACCCGGTCTGGAGCACTTGCCCATTCGCACTTTCGGCGTCGAGGTGGAAACGGCTCGATTGCGGCAGGATCACCTTTATCTGTCCGTTACTGTTCTCGACATCGATATCTCCGACAGGCTCGACCGAGGACATTAAAGTAACATCGCGATAACTCGTCTCGACTCGCACAGCTTCAAAGAAATTCTTAACGACCACGTCGCCGTGCGTTGTTTGAATGTCTACCGACCCGCGCACGTCATCCGCATTAATAGAACATCGTTGGGCTTGTACTTCCAAGTCACCGGTTATCGAAGCGAGGTGGATGCTGCTGTTGGAGGATGAAACGCGCAAATCACCGTTGATGTTTCGAGCGCGCACATCGGAATGTGGCGCCTCGATGCCCACGTCGGCAGCTTGGTTAACATCAACGCTGGCGTGTTCGGTCTTGAGCTCCGCGCCCTGATCGAGTCCCTGGGCGACTATGCGGCAAAACGGCGCTTCAACGTGGACGGGACCCGAGATGTCGCGCAGTTCGACCGAACCGTTGCTTGCCGACAACTGCACGGCGCCGGACACCTTCGATACATGAGCGCTCTTGGCTCCATTGACGGAGAGATCGCCCTGGATGTTCGACGCGTTCACATCCGAATAGCTCAACTGGAGATTTACGTCGCCTCTGATTGAACTGACCTCCGCCTGGCCGTGATTCACCTTTGCCGCGAGGCCTCCGTAGACAGCATTCGCCAAGACTGAACCGTAGCTGTCGGTTATCGACACCAACGCGAGCGACGGCACCTCGACTTGGATATCGGTCGTGAATTCCTGAGAGAACTGATCTCGGTTTGTGGTAATGCTCAACCCATCCGGCGTTTGATTAATCAGTAGCCGAATCTTGTCCGCAATCTTCCGGGCCTCGGCTTCGCTCCAACCGCGGACGCCTTTCGCGAGCGTAGCTTTAACCGCCGAACTACCCCCGGTTACTTTCACGCTGCCATAACTATTGTTGATCAGGACTTTCATTCCCGGTTTGAGGTCGTAACTGACCAGCGGCTGATCCGTGAACGCATATGTTTGTCCCACGACCGAATCGCGAAGCCCACTCAGGAAGCCCGGCAACCGCAGCGCGGAAAGGACGGACGGGTTGTTGGCCGCGCGATTGGCAAGCACTCCGGTAGCGATGATCAGCAACACGACCACCACTCGCATTGGAGTTAGCACGCGCGGCGGCGGGCCTTCTGTATGCCGATGCGAGTAATACCGCACAAGCTCGACGCTCGCGAAGATTATCAGAAGCAATACCCAATATCGTCCGTATACCTCAAGCGCGTTCAACCTGGGTTGAAATCGCGCCGCCAAAAACAGGACGCCAATAATGATCAGCAGCATTCCGATGAGAGGCGAGCGGGGCTTGCGCTCGACCGCGAAGCCCATGACTCGAACCACTCCTGCGCAAATCAAGAAGATCGGCCAGAGCTGCACGAGCCACGCTGTTGGCCTTGAACCTGCAGGGCTGAGGATTAAGACGATGCCGGCGGCAAGCAGAAGCAAACCGAGCAACAACGTTCCACGTCTGTTTGTGCGTCCCGCAGTCAACTTGCTACCTTGGACCAACGCGGTTTGAGAACCGGCCCGATTGGGATGATCGCTCACCAAGTCTGCCCGGTACCAGTGAATACGGCGGTCTGTTCGAATATTCCTCTTGTTCGCTTCCATCGCGCGATCGCTTGAAGTAACGGGTCAACAGATAACCGCCCAGTACGATCAACGCTACCGGAAAGAGCCGAGCGAACGTAATGAAGCCGAGTGGTCGAGCGATCTGAATGACGAGAGCGAGCCCGGCGACTACCAAGAACAGCCCGATTAAGGGCGCGCGTTTTATGAGTGAGCGCTTGAACCGCTCCTCATCCACCGCGGCGCTTTCACCTTGAGCGATCAGGTTCGCCGTTCGGTAAGCATCAATGATCGAATAAAGATAAGCAGCCAGTCCTGCGAACCCAAAGAATCCAGGCGCCACTCTGATGCCCGTAAGCTGGAAGAGTCCAACTATTGTCACAAAGTGAACGACAGCCTTGATGTTTTGGCGATTATAAACTGCGCCCATTCCGGGCAGCAAAGCGAACAACGCTGCCAACCTTGCATGGCCTCGGGGCCTTGCGTTGTAGTAGTTTCTCGAGAGCCCTTCAATGCCAAGTACTATGCAATCCTGACAATACGGGTTACCTTTTATGCGATGATCGCAAGCGCGACAGAGGGGGCGCCCGCAGCTCGAGCATTGCACTATCGAAGCACTAGCGGTGTGATATGAACAATACATAATGTTTAGGTTTTACTTGTTTCGCCATTTCTTTAAACGTTTCTCGCGTCGCGCTGGTTCTGAGCTTCAATTCTTTTCGCTCGATTGTCCCGCGTTCGAGTTCTTCTGACCCGATCTCGCATCTCCACCCAGAGTATCCCAGAACTCGCCTATGCCTCGGCTTACACTCTCCAGTCTCGCAACAACCTTGTCAGACTTGGCGTAAACGTCGTGGCCCTGAGTGTAAAGCTCGGACGCTCTAACGTGAGCCTGACGATATATTCCCGAGACCGTGCCATCGTCGGAGAACCCAAATAACAGCAGGGCGAACGTTGCGAACGCAAGCGAGACCGCAGTAGCAAATGTCCATCGCGCGCTTTGTGTGGGTCTCGGGATCAAGGAACCTGCCAATGCGGTGAATCGATCGGCCGCGCGGCGCGCGAGACTCGGCTTTCGCTCGGGCATAATCGCGATCAGGCTGCCAATCAGCGTCTCAGGTGCTTCAACCTCTTCAAAAGTGTGAACTGAATGGCAGGCTGCGACGGCGTACACAACTCCGGTGAGTAACGCGGAACATTCGTCGCATTGCTGGGCATGTTCTTCAAAGCGATGATACGCCGGCGCGGGTACGAAGCCGTCAAGGAACTCGGTGACCAGTTCTTCAAATCCGTTGCACGTGAGAGGCGCGCGTTGGGCGGGGATGGCAAGCAGAGCACTTTCGAGTATCGGCGACGGGTCTAATTCATCTTGCAGATTGCAAGCGCGAAGCGCGGACTTCACTTCGTCCATCAGCGCGCGACAATCGCGACACTTGAGCGCATGCTCTCGAAACTGGCTCGCTTCGGGCGGCCCAAGTGAGCCGTCGAAGTAATCGCTGATGCTTTGTTCGAATCTACTGCAATCCATAGTGCAACTCCATACCAGTCCGATAAGCTTCAGCTTGTCGTGTTCCCCGTATAAGCTACGTTATGCCCGCAGCGACAAGCTGAAGCTTATCGGACTATCTTCTGTTCTCGCGCAGTGCGACAGCCATCGCGCGCTGACCAGTGGCCTCCGACTTCTGCCTTCCGATCGCTGGCCGTCTCAGTCAGGGTGCACTTTCATTCTGCGCAACACCTTGGCCAATTCAATCCGGCCCCGGTTGATGCGGCTCTTCACCGTGCCTTCAGGTATCCTCAGAAGATCAACAATCTCGGCGTAAGTCAACTCCTCAATGTCACGGAGTATGACGCATTCTCGGAGATCGTGTGAGAGCTTGTTGATCGCCGCCAGCACTTGTAACCGCCGTTCCTGGCGTTCCAACGCTCGCTGCGGACTGTCGCCTGCCCCCGGTAGTCGATACTCATGAGCAGCAAGGTCATCGCCCGAATCAGTCGGCGTCCGCTGCCGCTTACGGTAATCATCGATGACCAGATTCCGCGCCAGCCGCATCAGCCAATTTGATAGGTCGCCAAGCCCGGGATCATACTGGTTCAGCGACCGATACACGCGAATGAAGACCTCCTGCGTAAGGTCCTCCGCCGCGCTGTGACTGGAGGTGAACCGGTACGCCAGGTTGTAGATGCGCCGCGAGTACAGGCGCACGATCTCCGCCCAGGCCACCTGGTCGCCCTCCACACAACGCTGAACCAATTCAGCATCGGTCGATGTCAACGCGGGTTGTGCTCCCACCTGTCGCCTTCTCGCTACCCGATGTTACGGTCTTCCAAACTCGCTAAACGAGACGGTGACTGAAAATGTTCAAAGTTCGTATTCCCGACTTGACCCGAACGTTAGTCTGCCTGAGGTCGGGACTACCAAGCTTCGCGGACGGCTGTGCGGAGTCTCCATATTTTGTGGTAGAATCCCCGCTCGCTACAGTCCATAGCGGCTGCGCCACAAGTTCAAGAAGGGCGCTTCAATAAAGCAGTATAGCATCGGGGGATTTGGGACGCTTGAACGGTAAGGTCAAAACTATCCTTAGCCTGCTGCTTGGAGCTCTTTTCGTCTACTGGTTTGTCCACAAGCTGAACTGGTTCGATGTGTGGGCAGAGGTAAGTAAGGCGAATTGGCTTAAGTTGGGTCTCGCCCTTTCACTGCTGGTCGGAACGTACTTCGTTCGAGTTATCAGGTGGCGAACCTTGCTTCAACCGATGGCCCACCCACCACTCAGCGCATTGCTTCAAGCAACCATGATCGGATTCACCGCGCTGTTCTTGGCCGGACGCGCGGCCGAGATGATAGTGCGACCGGCAGCGCTCTCGGTGAAAGAGCAGGTGCATCCGTCGGCGAGCTACGCGACGGTTATGATCGAGCGCGTGTTTGACATGGTCATGGTCGTTGTTTTCTTTGCGGTCAATTTGATTTTCTTCGAATACGTTGCGCAAGACGCGGAGGCGACGCGGCTGTTTGGCTGGATCAAGGTCACCGGCGTTCTTTTATTGGTAGTTGCGGCGGCCGGAATCTATGGCCTTTCGGCTTTCAGACGAGGGCGCACCGGCGCCTTGGCATTCCTGGAACAGAAACTCCAGCGTCTGCCTCGCGGGCTGGGTGACGGTTTGATGAGCTTGTTGCGGCATATTTCCGAAGGGCTCGCCGTCCTGCACGATGCGAGCAGCTTGACCATCACGGTTTCGTACACTGTTCTGATCTGGCTTATGGTCGCGGTCGCCCACCTACTGGTTGTGAGAGCCTTCGGCATTCCGTACGCCGAGGTTCCGTTTACTGGCGCCGTGTTTGTAATGGGCCTATCGATGTTGGGATCCGTCGTGCCGACGCCGGGTGGGGCGACTGGCCCGTTCCACACCGCGACCGCCGCGGCGCTCGGCTTTTTGGGCATTGAACGCAACAAAGCGGCGTCGGTCGCGATCATTCTCCACGTTGTAATATTCGCCCCCGCAACGGTGTTCGGGTTGTATTATCTGACTAAGGAAGGATTGTCGCTTCGCCGGCTGAGGCGCATCGGCCAGCAGAACCCCGAGAGCGAGCGAGTTAACACAGCCTTGCCTCGCGCGCAGGAGAACCAGGGGGCGATGGCCGCGCGCCGCTGACATTCACCAACGAGAGAAACCGATATGAAGTGTCCTTTCTGTGGATTCCTTGAAGACCGAGTGGTCGATTCACGCGAGAGTCGCGAAGGCGACGTGATCCGCCGCCGCCGCCAGTGTGTGAAATGTGATCGTCGCTTCACAAGTTACGAACGAATCGACGAGATCCCTTACATGGTTGTGAAGAAGGACGGGACTCGCGAGCCGTTCTCTCGCGAGAAGGTGTTGGCTGGGATAATGAAGGCTTGCGAGAAGCGGCCCATCCCGACCGCGAAGATCGAAGCGTTGGTCAATCAGGTCGAGAAGTACGTTCAGGAATCGCGCGACCGCGAGCGCTCGACCGAACGCGTGGGCGAACTGATCATGAAGCGGCTCAAGGAGCTGGACAAGGTGGCCTATGTTCGCTTCGCATCGGTATATCTGGATTTCAAGGATGTGTCCGAATTCATGAGCGAGCTTCGGTCGCTGGTTCGCACGGGACGCGCTAAATAACAATAGAGATTCTCGCGTACATTGGATATCGAGGTCACCTATGGATCTCAACGGTTTCATAGCGCTCGTCACAGCCTTGGCGGCCCTGGTCGTGGCTGTTGTTACCTACCTTCAACTCAAGCACGCTCGCTTTGCACTCGGCGTGGATCTTCTGCTCAAGCTTGAGGCTCAGTTCGATCAACCGCATATGAAGGTTGCTCGGAGTCGCGCGGCGAAATCCCTAATCACAAAGCTTCGCGCACGCGAAGAGCTGCTAACAACGGATTTAGAGCCTGTTTTAGACTTCTTCGAGACGCTTGGCTTACTCGTCCGGCGGCAAGCCGTGCATGAGGAAGTAGCTTGGAACTCTTTCAGTTATTGGCTGGAAAGGTATGCCACTCTGGGGCGCGACCAAATTAAGGCTAGACGTAGACTCGAATCTGACTGGACGTATTACGAGAACTTCGAGCAGTTAAGCAACCGGTTCGCAGTCCTTGATGCAAGAAAACGTAAGCTTAAAGCCTTGCCAACGCTCTCAGATGAATTACTCGCAAAGTTCCTTGAGGAGGAAGTCGAGGAGGAATCTTAGTAACAGCGTGTAAGTGTATAACGCATTCGGCTTTACGACAGTTCTCGGTTAGAAGACTCATGCTCAAGTAGTAATCTGACTCGTTGCAGTGACCCATCCGATAATGATAGGTTGTTGTTAATCGCCTTCTTCGTTTTGTATTAAGGAGTCGAATCAATGAGCTTGGCGGAAATCCAGTACGTTTCAGACGAAAGCGGCAACACCGTCGCAGCTATTGTCCCTATCGAATTGTGGCGGGAAATCGAATCCGAAAGAGAAACGGCCTACCTGCTCAAGAGTGAGAACATGAAACGAAGGCTTTTGGAAGCAAAGAACCGCCGAGAGGGGATCAGCTTTGACGAAGCCTGTGAGAAGCTTGGAATTTGATCCTGCCGGCTTTGAGGATTTGGCCTGGTGGATAGAGCATGATCGCGGTAAAGCGCTACGCATAATCAAGCTAATCAAAGACGTTCAGCAAAACCCATTTCACGGAGTCGGAAAGCCGGAACCACTAAGGCACGATTTGGCAGGTTGCTGGTCTCGGCGAATAGACAAGACACATCGGTTAGTCTATCAAGTAATGGAAAACAAAATCAGAATCCTCGCTTGTAGGTATCATTACTAGAATGTCTCTCGCGACGACTGACTTGGTTGGGACAAAGCGACTGCTCAAGGTAATCAGACTGAGCGCACCACGATGAACGCGCTTAGACAAACGTTGGTGCTCGCAGCACTGCTGATCACCTTGATCGGCTCGGCGGCAACCGCGCGCGCCGATGTGCTCGAGCTGAGGATCGACGACCTCATAACCCCTGCAGTAGCAGAAGTCATCGCATCAGCCGTCACGCGGGCCGAGCGCGAGGGCGCGTCGGCTTTGATCATAACGCTAAACACTCCCGGCGGGCTCGATACTTCAATGCGAGAGATCATCGCGCGAATGGACATCTCGCGAGTCCCGGTCATCGTCTACGTTGCGCCGAGCGGCGCGCGAGCGGCATCGGCAGGATTCATCATTCTGATCTCTGCCGACGTTGCTGCGATGGCTCCCGGAACCGCGACAGGCGCCGCGCATCCTGTGATGGCTGATTGCAGCGATATGAACAAGACGATGGCCGAGAAAGTGGTCAACGACGCCGCGGCGTTCTTGCGAAGCCACGCCGAAAAACGCGGGCGCGATCCTCAAGTCGCCGAGTCTGCGATTCGCGAGAGCAAGTCCTTCTCGGAGACCGAAGCTCTGGACAAACACCTGATCGAAATCGTAGCCCGCGACGAGCAGGAGTTGCTCTCGAAGCTCGAGGGCCGCACGATCACCCGAGTCGACGGCAGCAAACAGGTGATGCAGATCTCAGGCGAGAAGCTGGCCGAGATCACTCCAACGATCCGACAGCGTTTGCTGATGTGGCTGGCCGACCCGCGCATCGCGTTTATCCTCTTCGCGATTGGCGCGTTGTGCGTCTACTTCGAGTTTCAGCATCCGGGCGCGATAGTGCCGGGAGTAGTCGGCGCGATCTCGGTGGTGCTCGCGTTGTACGGCTTTCACATGCTGCCGATCAACTTGTTGGGAGTGGTGCTGATTCTGGTCGCGATTGGTTTGTTTGTCGTAGAAGCAAAAGTCGGCGGCTTCGGGGTACTTGGACTCGGGGGGATCGTTGCGGCGGTGATCGGCTCGCTGATACTCATCGACGTCCCCTATCCAGAGCTACGGCTTCCGCTGAAGCTGGTGCTAGCGGTTGTGATTCCATTTGGTGCGATCTTTACTTTCATTTTGCGGCTGGCGATGAAGGCACGCCGAGCGAAGGTTGCAACAGGAACTTCAGGAATGATTGGACTCACAGGCAGAGCTGAGACCGCGATTGCTGCTGAGGGAACTGTATTCGTGCGAGGCGAGTTGTGGCGCGCCCGCTCGCAGATCAGCATCGCGCCTGGGGACATCGTGCGAGTAAGCGGAGTGGATGGGCTGACGCTCGATGTGGAGCCGGCGAAAGACGCAGCAATCACTCCGAATACCACTTCTGTGGTTGATCACTAGTTGAGCGCTGAATTTGATTGCAGCGCCTTTCACTCCCGAGCGCCACCAACTACAATAGGAGACCGTCATGCCACAACTGTTCACCCTACCAATTATCGCTGCTGCGATTGTGCTGCTCTACATTTTCAGCGTGATCACCATCCTTCCCGAATACGAGCGCGGCGTGATCTTTCGCCTTGGCCGCTTGCTGCCCCAGGCCAAAGGCCCCGGCGTCATCCTCGTCTTCCGCCCGATCGATCGCATTGTGCGAATAAGCTTACGCACCGTCGCAATGGAAGTGCCTTCGCAGGACGTGATCACTCGCGACAACGTGACGGTCTCGGTCAACGCGGTCGTCTACTTTCGAGTGATGCAGCCACGCCAAGCGGTTGTCGAAGTCGAGAATTATTTGTATGCCACATCGCAGCTTGCTCAGACTACTTTGCGGTCAGTGTTGGGCGAAGCCGAGCTTGATGAGTTGTTGGCGGCGCGCGAGAAGCTCAACGCTCGGCTTCAAGAGATACTCGATAAGCACACTGGTCCGTGGGGAATCAAGGTTTCCTTGGTGGAGATAAAAACGGTCGATCTGCCGCAGGAGATGCGGCGCGCGATGTCCAAACAGGCGGAAGCCGAGCGCGAGAAGCGAGCGAAGATTATCCACGCGGAAGGCGAGTATCAGGCTGCCGAGAAACTACTCCTTGCAGCTCAGACGATTTCGGTTGAGCCTGTCGCGGTGCAGTTGCGTTACCTTCAAACGCTCACAGAGATCGGAGTCGAGAAGAACTCGACGGTTGTGTTCCCGATCCCGCTTGAGATGATCAAATCGTTTTTGGATCTAAAGACGGGGAAGGGTTCTTAGCGAGCTTTCTGGTTTCTGGTTTCTGGTTTCAAGTTTCTAGTTCGGGTTTGCACTGCCATAAACCAGAAACCTCAAACGAGAAACTAGAAACGGGTTCTTACATGAGCAACAAACAAGTCATAGCAATTTTCATAATCGGAGTCGCGCTGCTGCTGGGCGCCTTCTGGGCGGGTCTTCACGTCGTGAAACAAGACGCAGCGACGAACACCAATCAAAATGTTCCGTCGAATCAGAAGCCCGTCGGCAAGGCCGCCGGCAATGCAAACTCACAGACGCAACAAGAGTCGAGTGAGGCTCGATACGTCGTGCAAGTGGGGGCGTCGTTCGGCACTATTGAGAAAGCCAACGAGCTGACCGCGCAATTGCGGCGCAAGTATCCGAGCGCGCACACGCTGAACCCGACTGGCTCGGATACCCTTTATCGAGTTCGCATCGGACCATATAACAGCCGTCAAGACGCCGAGCAGGTTGCAAACGAGCTTGCGACCCAGGGTTTCAAGGGCGTGATGATTTTCCCGTGGAAGGAAAATTGACAGAGACTAACCACGGGGAGCACAGGGAACACGGGGCTTGGGAAGATAACTTGGACGACTACCACTGAACCGACTGAGGGTTTCTGCCCCCGTGCTCCCCGTGGTTTATTAGCTTGAAAACATGCTGATTCAAATTGAAAGGCGACCTGCGCCGCGCTTGCCTGAGTGGTTGCGTAAGCCGGTTCGCAACGTCGCCGCCGATCACGAGCTGAAGAGGATGCTGCGCGCTCGAAGGCTTCACACGGTTTGCGAGGAGGCCCGTTGCCCAAATCGCAACGACTGCTTTGCGAGAGGCGCGGCCACTTTCATGATCCTGGGCTATGTATGCTCGCGGAGTTGCGGGTTTTGCGCGGTGAAGACCGGGCGAGGGTTGCCGATGGAATCGCTTGACGGCGAACCTGAGCAGGTGGCTGAAGCTGCCGCTCATCTCAAATTGAGCTATGTTGTGATTACCTCGGTGAACCGCGATGAGCTTGTAGATGGCGGTGCTTCCCATTTCGCAAGAACGATTCGTGCAGTGCGTCGGCGATTGCCGGCGGCGAAGATCGAAGTCCTCACTCCGGACTTCAAAGGTAATCACACCGCGCTTCACACCGTGCTCGACGCCGCGCCAGACACTTTCAATCACAATGTCGAGACGGTTCCGCGACTGTATCCAACAGTGAGACCGCAGGCTGATTACAAGCAATCCCTTGACGTTCTTCGAGAGGCACGACGTTATTCACCACGGGCGCTGACGAAATCGGGTTTTATGGTAGGCCTGGGCGAGCGCCCCAACGAGGTGCATCGATTGCTCGAAGACCTGCGCGAGCATGCAGTCGATGTGGTGACAATCGGCCAATATCTGCAGCCCACGCGAGCACATCTGCCGGTTGAAGAGTATGTTCATCCAGAGGTCTTCGAAAAATATAAAGAATACGGCGACAACCTCGCGTTTCGAGCAGTCTTCGCGGGCCCGCTTGTGCGAAGCTCGTTTATGGCGGAGATGGTGAAGCAGACGGCGGATCGAGGATTGAGAATCGAAGATTGAGGATTGAGTATTGAGGATCGAACGCAGTTGAGAGAACGAGTGCCACCATCTATTTTATCCATCCTCCATCCTCGATCCTCTATCACTCGCCGCGTTCGACATTCCCAGGAGGCTGTCCCACCGGTCTATGCGCGCGAGGATTTGCTTGCCCGTCGCTTTCGAGTCACGAAGGTCATTCCGTATCAACGATCCGCTCCCTTCATCAGCAACCTGTCGCTGGCGGTTTTCTCGGGACTGCTTCTGGTCTTTGCGTTTCCCGACTGGAACCTGTGGTCGCTGGGATGGGTAGGCACGGCGCCACTAATTATGGCGGTCGTGCGCGAGCAAAGGTTTTGGCGATCGCTGCTGCTGGGCACCGTTACGGGAACGATTTTCTATGCGGGTTCGTCGTATTGGGTAACTTACTCGATGCACAACTACGGCGAGGTGCCACTGTGGCTGTGCTACATCATACTGGTGATCTTTGCTGCGACGTTGGGGGTATTCACCGGCTTGTTTGCCGGTACGCTGGCGCTGGCGATCAAACGCTTTGACGGTTGGTTGATACTGACCGCGCCAGTCCTGTGGGCGTCGAGCGAATGGCTGCGGCTTAAAGCGACTGGGATGGGTTGGAACCCGCTTGGCTACTCGCAGGCGTTTCAACCGGCGGTCATACAGGTTGCGCGCTGGGGTGGGGTTTATTTGGTGAGCGCAATCTTAGTCGCGGCAAGCACCGCATTGGTCTTCGGCGTTGTGTATCTGCAGAATAAGCGAGGCATTGTAGTGCTCACCGCAGTGGGAGTTGTCGCGATAGCTGCAGTGCTCTACGGCGAATCGCTGCGTCCTTCTGGGGATGATGAGTCGGGATCGGTTTCGGTGGCCGTCATTCAACCTAACATCCCTATCGACGGTGCGTGGGACGATCCAAAGTTCTTGCGCGAGATGTTTGGGCGTTACCTCTCCCTTTCAGAGCAGGCGATTCAGGCGAATGCTAAAGATACTACTTTCACGTCGGAGAAACGCAGCGCCGTCGATCTGGTGATTTGGCCTGAGTCGGCTATGAACTTCGAATACGACCGCGATTCTGATTTGCGCCGCAAGCTTTCGGAGTTCACACAGCGCAACCGAGTCAATTTGTTGATGAACAGTTGGGGCTTTGCCGAGAACTCGACGGCAACCGAGCCACAATATAACAGCGCGGTGCTCATATCACAGACTGGACAGAAGGTCTTCGAGTACGACAAGAACGCACTTGTTCCGTTCGGTGAGTATGTGCCGGCGCGAGGCTGGATTCCGTTTATGAACCGCATCAAAGCTCTCGCGGGCGATGTCACCGCGGGTAATCGCGTAACTCTGGCCGAGGTCGCAGGAGCGAAGATTGGAACACTTATCTGCTTCGAGACCACAAGACCCGACCTTGCGAGGACAATGCGGCGTGATGGCGCTTCGGCGCTCGCGCAGATTTCGAACGAAGCATGGTTTGGTCCAACTTCAGCGCCGAGGCAAATGTTGACCACCGCGATATTCCGCGCGGTTGAGAGCAATATCGACCTGATTCGAGCAACCAACTCAGGCGGTTCGGCGCGAATAGATCGCTACGGCATCGTGCACGATGAAACACCTATGTTCGAGACGGCGACTCGGACGTGGAAGATTAAGACTCAGGACGAGTCTCGCGCCGACGCAATGACTTTTTACACTCGTCACGGCGATCTATTTGCGGTGGCTTGCGTAGTTATGAGCGTACTCATGTCGGGCGCCGGCGTCGTTCGCAAGCTGTTAGGAGGAGATGCCGTTTAACCAACCCGTTCGCTTGCTAATCGAACGCCACCGACAATCTAGTTCTGGCGAGTCACCAGAATGTCATCCGCAAAGAACGATCCCCGCCATTGAAACCCCATCCAAAACCTCACCGCCCCGAACTGTCGAGCGAAAGGATTGTTGATGTTGATATCGCCGCTGTCTCCAGATGCACCGCTTCCGAGGAGCGTGGCGCGCGCTGTAGCGGTTGTCGATGTGATCACCAGGTTCACCGAGAGTACGAACGACTGGTCCCTGGGGAAGTGGCCGAACCTTTTGCTTTCGTCGTCGTCGATCCGAACGTCACCTTCCGGCATGAAATCCAGATGCATAAAACCGAAATACTCGTTCGGCTCGACAAATGGCTCGAACTGGACGGTCACGGCGCCGGTACCACTCGGGATGTAGAGACTGCACACCAGGCCGTATTTTCCCGGGCCATCAAACTGCGAGAAGACACCCCTCATCCCGGTTTGCGGACTTGGCTGAGTCGGGTGGCTGATATGGACCCATTTGTTTGCTGGAAGTCCCGGCGGAGCGTCAACGACTGTAACCGAGCCTCCGCCGGGATCAACCTGTACAGTGCCGGTGTTCTGAGCGGAGGCCGGTGGTGCTCCCACGGTGTCCGAATTGAAGTTCGCCAGCAAGACCGTCTTTGAGTTACAAGCGGTCGAGAGCAGAAGCAACCCCGCCACTGCACCCCAACGCAGGGTGGTTCGCAATCTGTCTGATGCGCCGACACTGGCCGGTTGCTTAATGTTGGTCCGCTTCTGCATCCGCTCATTGACACAATCTGCATTTGTCCTGTCGTTCATCATGCACCTCCTTGTGCGCACTGCATTGGGTTAGGCTTGAAAAGCACACTGTCTGCACTCGTGACTTGTGCGCTTAAGTTGTTGAAGCTGGTCTGGGCTGGGCGACTGTTACGCCGCGGTGTGCTCGGAACGTCATAATGTTCCTCCTCTTGCGGATTCAGTTTTCGACTGGCACGCGTCAAATTCTGGGACGCCTATCACCTCGGACAGGCGTCCCAAAGAGTGAAGTCATCTGTTTATCCGCCGTGCTTTCGCAAGCAGAAGCCAACAGAGGCTTCATTGTAATTGTTCGCCCGGCCACTATCCACGTTGGTCCGATCAGAAACCTGCAACGTGAGAGAGTAACCGCACGCATCCATACCTGCGGTGTTCAAGGTGTATGTTCCTCCATTGATCCCCGGATCGGGAATCAGCGAGAGGCCCGGCGCGGGGATTACTCCGTGAGATCCGGCAGGCGGGACCGGCAATACTCCATGCGCGGGGCCTGGAGGCCGAATCACAAACGAGAAGGCGCCGAAGTGAGCGTCGCTTGCAGTGTAGTGACCGGTGAACACCGCGCCGAGGTTGAAGTCGGCGCATTCCACACCCACACCCAAGTCGATGTCAAGCTTCGCCGTCGGGCTCACGTTGTCAACGTGGACGGTCACCACGTTACTGTGGAGATCGTTGGCTGGGTTTGCATCCACCTTCAAATCAACTCTAAGGTCGAACGTGGCGCCATCCTCGGCCGGCGTCGAGAACCAGACCGACAGTATGTTGCTCTCCACGAAGTGATCTGAAGCGTAGTCTTGATAGTCGTAGTACCCATCAGCATCGGCATGAATCGTTGTGACGGTCTGTACGAGTCCGTTCACAATGTCCCAAGTATTCACAGTGATGTCGATTCCGGTTGGCTCGTTGGTGAGAGGACCATAAGACGTGTCTGGAGCGCCATGGGTCTTCCTCATGATTCTGTACTTGGAACCGGCCGTTCCGTTTACGATCTTTCCGGCGAGCGTGATCCGGCCGCCGAAGGGTGCTTCGTCGAATCCCACCCCTGTGTGAATCGCAATCGCGTCCTGAGCGAAGCCCGCGCCGTCTATCTTGCTCTCTATGATATCCCCGACGGCAGTCAGCAGCGGGACCTGCTCACCTGGATTGATCTTAGGTCCGGGACCGATGAGAATTAGCGTTTCCTCACGGTTGCCCCAAATCGGAATGAAGTTGGGGTTGGCACACGGAGGCGGGACCTGCCAGGACAAGATCGCCCGAATCTTCACAACCCTGGGCCCTTTCTTGCACGGCTGGCGATACTGATTCAGGTCGACCGGAAGGAAGACCGCATATTCAAGCCCGTCCTTCGGAATGTTGTTTATGTCATACACATTCACCGATGTCGTGCCCAAACATGTTTCGAATGTCCCGTTATCATCAAAGTCACCCCAGAAAGTAACGAATTCCTTACTCCCGGCAGTGCACGGGTCGCCCGAGTAACCGTTTGGTAGCTTCACACGGATAACACCCACCAACAAGCTCTGGTCCGGGCTCAGGCCAACACATTCGAGCTGCTCAAAACTGGTGTCGCCGTCCACCGGGAAGAGCTTGCCGATGATGTCTCCCAGGTTGATTCCTAAATTCGGCAGTGCTTCTGCAAATCCAGGTGACATCAGGGAGGCGTTCACCGAGGTTTTATTGACCAGCTTTTGCACATCCGCGAGTGCGAATCGGTGAGGTTCAACCTTCTTGTCTTTGTAAAGCTTGCCAAGTTCGGCTGCGCTTAGCGCTTTCGGTTTGGCCGCCGCGACATTCTGTTCAAGATCGATCGACTGCGTTACCTCCTCCGGAAGCTTCAGCTTCAGCTCAGTCAAGAGATCTATAAACTTGAATAGCCTGAAGGGTTCGATTTGGATGTTGGTATCGTGCACGTCGCCCCACACGGGCGAAAAGTTTGGATCGTTGGGCGGCGGCGGAACATTCCAGCTGAGGATCGCTCGAACCTTCGCCAGATTCTGAAAGAAACAGAACCTCCTATGTGGCTGGATCGGAAGGGTGACGGCGTATTCCAGTCGCTTGACCTCGCTTGTGCCCGGGACATCGAAGACAGTGAAGCTCGTCAACCCCTGGTCTTGCCACGTAGCACCGCCGTCCAGCGAGAGGTAGAATCGAACGAATTCAGGCGTGCCATTTGAGCAGACGTCGCCACCGTAGCCGGTTGGCTGGTTGATGAAAACCACCGCCTCGACCAGGCTCGCCTGGGGCTGAAATCCGACACAACCGATTTCCTCAAAAGTCGTGTTCAACTGAATATTGAGCTCTGGTTTGAACTTGCTTTTTTTCAAGTTTCCAAAGTAGTTAGGATTCTCCAGGATCAGGGCTCTGAACTGCGCTCGCTCGCGGTCAAATCGCTGTCCTGCGGCCTGCTTCTTTGTTGAAGCCTTTCCTTTTTGATTCGGCATCGTTTCTCCTTTATTGTGCGTTCTGCACGCACGGCTTCATTGCCCCATCAGGGCACGATTAGGTTCAGGTTTGATAGTGAAACTCGAGCACATCACAACAAGGTTCTGTCTCGAGCTTTTGGACCAACCGGAACAGTTAGTTAGTTGAGTTACTCATTTTTTTCTCTCCTTTTTTCGGCAAAGACCTTTCGACATTCTGTGAGGAGGGAATTCCCATCAGCTAGTCGGCGAATTTCTTCGGTTCCCGACTCGATGGTGCTGATAGATGTTTCAGCAAACTGTAATGCCCTTTGCTCACACTGCCGCAATGCAAAAGGCCAAGAGTGCCGACGTTATCTCCTGGATGATTTTCTGCATCTCCGGGTAAGGCGGGTGGAAGGGCGTGGGGTTACTGGGGCTTCCCCATTCGATTGTGTACGAGTAGATCTTACCCTTCTTCGTGTTCGTAAGATGCCGGCTGAAGGCGTAGTCGTCCGAGGTGCCGGCCGTTGGATAAAGACTCATCGCCTGTTCTATTTTGTAGATGCGTCCACGCACATTCTTGATCGCGGTTTGCATCTTTTTGGCCAGATTGACCGCGGTGTTCTTGTCGGCAGTTGCGAGGTATTCCTTGTAAAGGGTGTCACCCGCGATGCCACGCTTGCCGTTGTAAGCCGCGTTCTGAAAGTTCATTGCGGGATCCGCGGCTTGGTTCTCGTCGTCACCCCAGTTGTAGAGAATGTCTTCCGAGTAGCTGTGGATGTCGATGAAATAACGAATGTTTGGAAACTGATCGAACATCCACACGGCGTTTTTGGTCTCCGGCTCTGAGCCTGCGTTCGGACCAATGTAGGTCTGATAGTTGCACGGGTCAGTCGAGTTAGCAATCGGCGAACTGGGATTGAAGTAAGTTGGGTAGTTCCAGAGAAAATCGTAGTTGCGATTAATGTCCACGCCGACGCAACTCGGTTGTGGATGATTCGGTGGCGCCGGACGCCGATTCTTACGCCACATCGCGTCACCGGTCATGCTGAAATTGCGCCCGTCGGGGTTGCATTGAGGAAAGATGTAGGTGTCCTTGGTCTCGACGATCTTTTTGATTTGTGCCGCGGTGAAGTTGTTGGCGCCAATCGTTATACCTGTGTTCGTCTGATATGCCTTAGTCAATCGTTGTGCGAAGTCGATGATAATGTCAGGGCTGCCCCACTCGCGGGCGTGGACGCCGCCGAGAAAATAGATGGCGGGCCTTTCGCGGCCGCTGCCTTTGCCGATCTTGAGCGCATTGCAGACCCGTTTCTCCCAGGTTCTATTCGGTAGCTTGATCAGCTTTGTGAAGGGGTCATTCGGTGGCTCCCCAATGGCGGCAAGAGCCTTTTCGACCTCGACGACGTTCAGGTAATGAGCGCTGGAGGCTACGGCCAACGCCTCAGCGGCCACTGCTTTTTTTGTGACCTTGCGCACCTCCTTCTGGCGTTTCTTGCCTTCCTTGTCGACGTCTTCGTAACGATCGACCTTGTACCCGGCCGCCTCGAGCGCGCGCAGTTTTCTGCCGTCTGCGTGAGCATCGACCCGGTAGCCCTCGTCCAGTTTTTCTACAGTATGGCGGGCAACGTTCACATTGTATTTGCGCACGAGGTCAGCCATCGCATCATAATCTTTTCCGGTGATTTTTACGTGGTAACGTGGCATGAGTTTCTCCTTTAGCTGGTATCGTGTGCAGCGCTTTGCTTATCAACCGGTCAGCTTGAAAAAGAAGGGATCAATCGAGACCCTAACCGGGGTGACGTTATCAACCCGAAGAAGGGTGTTGGTTGACCAGTTCGCATTGCGCTGATAGACGACTCCGTTCGGAAAATTCGATTTCTTTGGTGTGTTATTCGTCGAAAAGATGCCGTAAAAATCATTGCCTGCGGACATCAGATGGGCATAATCGCCGAGATAAGGATCAAAATCAGCGACGGGCGTATCAGCGGGCACATTGGCCAACGTCAGCGTCTTCCAGTTAGCGCCATCGGTGGTCAGCTCGACTTTGGTAATCCAGCGCTCAGTTCCTTTCGAGTGCGCGAGTTGTTGGTAAAGGAAAGCGAGTTTGCCGACGTCATTGATCGCCAACGACGGATTCAACGCATTGCGGATCGTCCGTAACTCCGGCGACCAAGTTTGACCGCGGTCTTTCGAGCGCAGCAGGTGCAGCATGTAGAAAGAGCCGTGGTCATCGTTGTAAGCAATATAAACAAGGTCGCTGTTCGTAGGATCGACTACCAGCGCAACGTCGCCGCCAGTTCGTTGCTGGCCTAGCACGCCCTCAAAATTGAACTTGGTATTTTGCGCCACGCGCACGCCGACTTTTCCGTCCGTCGAATCCACCAGGTCGTTAAACGGTTTCGAGCCGACACCGCCGTTGTCGTCGCGCACGACCACGATGTCGGCGGTGCCTTCTCCGCTGTTGTCGTTAAATGTGCGCCATGAGTGATAGATGGCGTACGCGGTACCGTCTGAATGAATCGAAGGGCGCACCGGCGGCCCATCCTGTCCCGAGGTCGTGCGCGACTCGACGCGGATGCTCTTGAAGGACGGGCTCGAGCTGTTACCATCGAGAGATTGATCCATAGTCGCAGAACCATCGCCTGCGCCCAGGTCGTTATTACCTACGTAAACGAGGTCTTTGCTTGCGCTGCCAGAGGCGCTAGCGACTTGCACGTACGGTTGGTCCACTTGGTTGCGGTCCACTAATATTTCCATCGGCGTGGCGCCAGCGAAGTTTTTGGTGCGCAGGATATTCATGCGCGTCGTGCGCGAATCGCCTCGGAGGATTCCGGCATAAAGTGTGTTGGTGGTTTTGCTGAATTGCACAGTTATATCGCGGGTGCCCGTCAGGCGATTATTGCCGGGAACAATCGAGTTAAGCGTCCATGTATTGCCGCCGTCATTCGAGACATAAATTGGCGCGAAAGAGCCTCTCAACGGATCCGGTGTAAAAGCAGACGCGGCAATCTGGAGGGGATTTGCTGGATTGACGGCGATCGTTGGTTCGCTATCCTGGTGGGTTTCTCCACTCAACGATTTCGGGATGATGTTTACGAGTAGAACTGTGGTCGAAGATGCCTTGACGGCGTGCGCGGGTTTCTGCTTCCTTGCCTTTCTTTTCTTTTTTGTTGCTAACCTTGATGATAGCGACCGAGATTTTCCGGCAGCTCGCTTACCGCGCATGCTTGGTCTCCTCGTCAAGTTCAGCGGAGAAGGATCGATCACTGCTTCTTCATCGTTTCGGACTCAATGATCGTCTTGATGCCACCAGGTTCTTGATATGGCTGAAAGTCTATCGGGTCTAGCGCCGCATAGTCTTTCGCGGTGGCGTCTTCGGCGCCCGCGGCGGAAGCAATCGTACGCTTACTTCGCTTCTTGGTTTGCCCCCGCTTCGGCGTGTCTTCAGACTTGTGCAGCATGAAGTATCCTTGCTGGCCCGGATGAAACTTTGGCGCACCATACCACATCACATCCGTGCTAGCTGGAAAACGCACCACAACTTGTTTGCCCGGATGCCCGCCTTTGTGCACGTCAGCAACCTCGATCACCGCTTCGCGCCATTTCGGGTCATGCTCGCTTACCGGTCCGCCCGGCATTTGATCGGAAGGCGCGGCACTTGCTCCCCGCGCGGCTCGTGTTGTTTCGGCTGGCAGCCTGACTGCAACGACCTTCCCCGAGACTACCAGGTCGGCGTGATCGAATCGCTCGCGTGTCCGACGCTGGGCATGTCGTTCAGCGGGATCGGCCCCTGCCGCAAGCATTGCGGCGTGGCTGCTCTTAACCGGTTCCTGGCTGAGCGCTTGCACGGCAATGCTGTCGCCATACATCCAACTGGTCGTATGGAAAATCATCTCTTGCCCGACGCTGACCTTCGCACGCCCGCTCAATTGAACCGTGATGTCCTGGCCGTTGTAATCGGCCAATCCGGGTGGCGCTTCGACAATCTGATCTACGGTCACCACAGCAGTGCGGTCGTTAACCGGCACATCTTTCATCGTTGCACTTTTCAACTTCTTGATCGTGCCCTTGAAAACGAAGGTGGGTTTTGTGACTGCTTTTGTCTTGCTTTGGCTTGCTGGCATCTCCGCCTCCTTAAGGTTCCTGGAGCCCCCAGCGGGACTTCTCTTAAACTGGTGTCCTTAGCTTTAGCTTAACACCGATTTGGCTCTAGACCAGCAAAGGCGGTTCTAGTCTGTTTGCTCGTAGTTGCGCGAAGTCAACCGCAACCATACATTGGACAGGTCTCTGGTTCTTCGCACTCTATCCATTAACCTTGAAAAAGAAGGGATCGATCGAGACCGGCACTTCCGTAACATTGTCGACGTTCAACAACTTGTGCGTGGCGAAATTGGCATTGCGCTGATAGCTGACTCCGTTCGGGAAATTTGCTTTGTCCGGGAAATTGCTCGCCGAGAAGATCCCATAAAAGTCTTGACCGACGCAAAGCAGATGATTGTAGTCGCCGATGTAAGGAAAGAACGTGCGCACCGGAGTGGCGGCGGCGGTATTAGCCAGCACCAGATCGTTCCAGCTTACGCCATCGGCCGAGCGTCGCAGATGTGTGACCCACCTCTGCGTTGCCGCCGTCGCACCCGCGAGCTGCTGGTAGAGGAAACCTATCTTGCCGACACTGTTAACCGCCAAGGCTGGGTTGGTGGCATTAGTAACCGTCAAGCAGTCGCCCGACCAGTTGGCGCCGCTGTCCTTCGACACTCGCACGTGCAGCGTATAATCGGTGGCGCCGACTCGATCGGCCCACGCGACATAAACAGTCTTTGGGTTAGTGGGATCGACAGCTATCGTAAGACTGCTCCCAGTTCGTTCTTGTCCCAGGCCAGGCATCAGCCAGGGAATCAGGCGGTTGAGCACCACTCGCCTTCCGGGGAGACCATCTGCCGGGTCCTTCAATGCCGTGAAGGGATTCGGGCCTTGTCCGAAATTATCATCGCGCACGACCACGACGTCGTAATGTCGATTGCTGCCGCTGGCACTGACTCGATGCAGGAATGCTCCGTAGACAGTTCCGCCCTGGTGGATTGTCGGTCGTATTGATGGAGCGTCGACGCCAGATGGAACGCGCGAATCTATTCGGGTCGTCTTGAACACCGGTGCTGCTGCGAGAGCGTCCGTCGTATGGTCAATGGTCGCGGTCTTCGGAACTGAATTGAAGTCGTTGTCGCCGTTGAAGACTACGTCTTTCAGCACCGCGCCTATTTTCACTCTGGCTGCTTGAATGTAAGGCTGGTCCACGTTATCGCGCGAAAGCAATATCTGCATTGGTACGGGACTCGTGAAGTTCGCCGTACGCAGGATGTTCAACCGCAGAGAGACGTCGCCTCGCAGAATGCCGGCGTAAAGAGTATGACTCGGACTAAAGCGTACAGTGATGTCGCCGGTGCCAACGAAACCGTTGCCCGGTATTATTGAGTTAAGTTTCCACGTATTGCCGCCGTCAGTTGAAAAGTAGATCGGGGCGTTTGGCCCGCCGCCGGGGTCTGGAGTAAAGGCCGAGCCGACTATGCGGAGAGGCGCGGCAGGATCGACCGCAAGATTTGGTTCGCTATCCTGATTGGTTTCACCGCTGCGTGATTTTGGAATCATATTGACAACCAACACGCCTGGAGACATTACGACTCCGCCCGCTGGTGCTTTCTTCTTCGCAGTCTTCTTAGCGGCCTTTTTAGCGGGCTTCTTTGTGCTCTTTTTTGTGCTCTTCTTTACAGGCATCTTCGTACTCCTTCCAGCCCTGGGGCTTGTCTTCTCTTGGCTTCTGTTAACGGCCAGCTTCTCGCTGCATCAGGTTATCATTCCGATAACAGAGTGAGCAGCGTATTGACTTCGTCAGCATGTGGCAGGGCTTGAAAATCCGCCGGGTGCATACAAGTGTAAGCTTGGGCGGTTTCGATTGTTCCAGCCTCAGCGGCTGCAGCGGCATGCTCTTTGACCTCGCTCTTCTGAAGCATGAAGACGCCTTCATTTCCTGGGCGAAACTTTGGCGCTTTGAACCACATGACGTCCTGACTGGCAGGGAAACGCAGCGTTACAGTTTTCTGATCGTGACTGCCTTTGTGCACGGCCGCCACGTCCACAAGGGCGTCGCGCCACATCGGATCGTGCTCGCTGAACGGGGTAATTGGTTCGGCTGCCGACGCCGTTGCGCCGATTGAATCGGTTGGTAATTGCACGGATCTCACTCGGCCTGAAACGACCAGTTGTGCGTCGTCATAACGGTTTTTCATGTCGACTGTGGCCAAATTTTTGACTGGGTCGCCGGTAGTCATTGCTACCGTAAGCGCAGCGGGGCTTTCTTCGACTGAGTGATGACCTATCGACACGACAGCGATGCTGTCTCCGAAGAGCCAGCCATTCGTGTAGAAAATGGCCTGCTGACCAACCTTCACTTTCTTCTTGCCGCTAAGCTGCACAGTGATTTCGTGACCGGCGAAATAACTCATCTCTTCAGGCGCGTGCACTATCTCATCTACCCTCACGATGACGGTGCCGCTTTTGTCCTTAATGTCGGGGATCGTAGCGGCCCTAAGCTTTCTCACGGTACCTTTGAAGACGAATCTTGCTTGTCGAGCCAGATCGTCGCGACCCGAACCGCTTGGCATAGGTATATCCTCCTTAATCTGTTACGGGCTCGAGCGTTGCTGAAAGCGCACAAACACGGGCTTAATAGCCGCTCTCAGGGCTCAAGCGTTGATCTCGTTTTGGACGGCCACAACGTTCGAGCCAACGAGAACACATAGCTAACCGCAAACCAGGTGGCCAGGAAGCCGAGGCATTCAGCCGTAAAGCTGTGGAACTTATAGACCAACTCCGCAGTCATCGCAGAGACGGCGATCGCCGGCACTTCCGCAGCCAATCTCTTCCGCACCTCAGAATTCTTGATCAGGGTGTACACCGGTTCCTCCTGTTCTAGTTGGGCGAAGGCAAACAGTAGATTCATTTGAAACCTGCGCCCTGGAATTGCGTGTCGTGGCGTACTTTACGCGAAGCAGCGGTTGGCTGTCTGTTCAATATTAGACAATGCGGAAGAAAATCTTGCTCGACGGGAGGCGTTAGGCCGCACTGAGATAACGGGCCAGCTTCTTTTCGTTGACGACGAGACGGTGATCGGAACTCATTTCGATCAGACCCAACCCCCGAAACCTGTTCAGGAAGTGAGTGATGCGAGGGCGTGTTGTGCCAACCATCCTCGATAACTCCTCGTGGGTGATCTTATGTTCGATGCGAAGACACGGAGGGTCGGGCGTCCCAAGCTTACGCGCAAGCGCCAATAGGATTTCTCCCAATCGATGTTCGCTATCCACGGTGAGCAGCGTGGCAATGATTTGCTGTTGCTCGGAAACCCGGTTCGCCAGATGCTGCGTAAATCCCTCGACCAGTAGATTACTGCTCAGATGCCGGAAAAACGTTTCGGAGGGAATTGTCCTCAAGACTGAGTCCTCCATAGCAATTGCGGTTTCCTGACGAACCTTTGACTCGGCCAGGCACAATTCGCCGAATACTTCGCCCGCAGTATGGATGCCCAGTAGGCACTCTTTGCCCTCGGGAGAAAGCATTAGAAGTTTAATCTGCCCAGACTCTATGAAGTAAATCTTGTCCGCTGAGTCGCCATTGATATACACAGGCCGATGCTTGCCGACGTGAATGGTGGCCGGGCTTGTTTGCATCTCCACCCACTCACGGAGTAGCCGCCGAAAATCTCTCTTCTTGGAGAAATGTTGGTTCACGACACCCTTTTCCGAGTCTGGATAGCTGGCTTTGGGAGAAAACCGAGAGTAGCTCCGAGGATCAATCGAGAGTGTCGATCGCCATTTGATGTCGTCCGTCGTTCATTTCATCCCTCTCCTTGGTATGACGACAAGAGCCTTTCATTTCACGGGTTCCGTCTCGAAGCTGTAGAATTCAAAGTTTGAGACTCAGATACTGGAATCCGCAAAAAGAGCGCCGCGAACACATAAGTCTGCCTGTCAGAGGCATAGCGAGTGAGGTATCGGGCGCTCAAGTGAGCTTTGCCCGTTAGCTCCGTTTTGCAGCGCTTGACTTCAAAGAACACTCGAGAGGTGTCCTTGACTAGCCGGCCTCGACGTTCGACGCTTCCCAGCTTTGACGCATCTTCTTCGTGACTCGGTAGCTGGTTGGAGGTATTCGTCCTTACTTTCCACTCGGTCTCTCTTTTGACCATTCCCAGCGGCTTATCCGAGCCGGCTTGAACACGGACGCCGATTCTATGAAATCACGAAAAACATGTCAAGGATTCTATAGACTCAAAAATCAAGCCTACAACTTTTTGTGATCAAAGTAGAACTTCGCGGCTGAGATGGAAATCTCATTTCCTTAGCGACTTGATTCCTCTAGGTGGCGAAGCGTGTTAGGGCGCCGGGGACTGATAGACCATTTGAAAGTGATTCTAGATCGACTCGTGCGCACACCGCATGGCTCTCGAAGAGCGTCTTTGATTCCGGAGTCGTAAATCTTAACCGGTGAGAGCGGAGGCCAACTGGGTCTGGGCAACGCCTGAAGCAAATTGCCGACCCACGCTCTTCTTTATTAATCGAAGCGCATTGCCTCCGGAAGTCGGTGTTGGCCCGCGCGCCTGTTGGGGCCCGCCCGCTGCCGTAACCGAACGCGCGCCGATAAGCAGCGAGA
>DASXSR010000129.1:0-8079 GCA_036505875.1 Blastocatellia bacterium
GCGCAATGAGAATAGCTCCGCTCAACCAGACAGGTATTGACTGTCTGTCCGGCGCGCGAAGTTAAGAGCAATCGTGCTAGTGACTATTCAGTCAAAGACGGAGGTGCGCGGTCATTTGGGTGCGAGTAGATTATTAAAGACGAACCACGCGGCCTGGCGCAGTCCAATCGTTGGCCCCTTGCAGCGGATAGCTCCGGACTGGTGTTTGATGGAAGTGTGCCAGACGATGCCTGCCGGCGCGGTGCTTTATTCGACACCGAGGCATGCTGTTCAGGACGGGCAACGACGGAATTAATGAGGGAATCGCCGATTATTCGGCTTGACTGATTCCGATCAACCGATTCAATTGCGGTCGGGGATATGCGAAAGCCGAAACCGATAGGCAAGCTCACGGTGAACATTAGGCAGAGGAGGGCCGCGGCACGCATAACGGCTTCGGTTGCCTTTCGGTCTTGTCGTTTCATCGCTTTCTAGGATCGTAACACGTCAGCGGCAACGTGCGTAAGGATAGCGGCCCTTGAGGCGACGCCCAACGTCGCTGGCGCCGTGATGCGAGAATCAAGAGTCGGCGGCCTAGCAGTGGACCGCGCAGCGGTCACCTATCGATGGGCGACAGCGTGGCCAATTGCAACCGTACCTGAGAAGGGTCACCGCTACGCAGTCCACGACATCGGGCGAGCGTCAAAGACTGCTGTGTCCGAAGGACTGTGCCGTCTGTCGACATCAAATTGTTCGCACTGGTTTGCATTTAAGTTCTCGGTTCAATGTTGTATATTCGGCAAGTCATGAAACACATTCTAATAGCCTTGACGATTCTTCTGTTCTCAAGCGCAGCAAATGCGCAACACGCGCATACCGGAGCCGCTGATGCGAAGCCGATGTCGCTGATGGCTGGACTTGGCGACGTTCACCATCCGGTTTCGACCACTAACGCCGAAGCTCAGCGATTCTTCGACCAGGGTCTCGCGCTCGTGTACGGCTTCAATCACGACGAAGCGGTCCGCTCGTTCAAACGCGCCGCCGAGCTGGATCCCTCGCTTGCGATGGCCCACTGGGGAGTGGCGGTCGCACTTGGACCTAACATCAACATGCCAGTGGACGGCGAACACGAGAAAGCCGCATATGAAGCGATTCAGCGGGCGCGCTCGCTGATATCAAAAGCTTCCGAGGCGGAACGCGCTTACATCGAAGCGCTGACCAAAAGATATTCGAACGATCCCAAGACCGATTTGAAGAAGCTGGACGTGGATTACAAGAACGCCATGGCAGAAGTCGCCCGTCGTTTCCCCGACGATCTTGACGCCGCAACGCTTTATGCGGAGAGCATAATGGATTTGCGGCCCTGGCAGTTCTGGTCGCCCGATGGAACGCCAGCCGAAGGCACGCTTGAACTCGTTGCGGTTCTTGAGTCGGTGCTGCGGCGGAATCCCGATCACATCGGCGCGAACCATTATTATATCCACGCGGTAGAGGCGTCGCTTCATCCTGAGTGGGCATTGCCGAGCGCTCAGCGGCTCAAGGTGCTCGCGCCCGCCGCCGGACATCTGGTTCATATGCCCGCTCACATCGACATTCGATCCGGGAATTACGACGCCGCTGCTCGCGCAAACGCTTACGCAGCGGAAGCTGATCGCGAGTATTTTAAAACGACCGGCGAGCAGGGTATGTACCCGATGATGTATTACAGCCACAATCTGCATTTTCTGGCTGTAGCGAACGCGATGCAGGGCCGCTATCAGGATTCAAAGCGAGCGGCGGAACAGCTGACTGCAAATCTTAGCCCGAATCTCAAAATGAGCGGACCAATGCTTGAAGCGCTGTTGCCGTTGCTCGACGCGTTCTTGCCGACTGAAACGTTGATCAACGTGCGGTTCCATCGCTGGGACGACGTCCTGAAATCGCCGGCGCCTGATCGCAGGCTGGTGATTAATACCTCCCTGTGGCATTTCGCAAGAGCGATGGCAAACGCGTCGACCGGCAAACTCGATGAGGCCGCCAAAGAACACGACGCTTTTATGACTGCGATGAAGAGCCTTCCGACAGGAGCGCCGTACGGGTTCCTGAATTCAGCGAGCACGGTGCTTGGAGTCGCGGACAACATTGCGAGCGCGAAGATCGCAATGGCGAAGAACGACAAGCGAACCGCCATCGAGCGATTGAAGAAGGCGCTCGAACTTGAAGACTCGTTGAACTACGACGAGCCTGAAGACTGGTACATCCCGGTGAGAGAATCGCTCGGGGGCGCCCTCATGATGAATGGTGACTACGCCGAAGCAGAGAAAGTATTTCGAGCCGAGTTGAAGAAACACCTTCGCAACGGCCGCGCGTTGTTTGGATTGCTCGAGAGCTTGAAAGCACAGAACAAAAAAGAAGCGGCTCGGTTTGTTGAGATGGAGTTCCAAGCGGCCTGGAAGAATGCCGACACAAAGCTGCGAGTTGAAGATCTTTAAATTACACTCATTCCGTCGCGGACGTCGCGATCACAGCCACTCCCGGCATACGAGCGAAGTTAGTTGACTAGACGAACCCGCGGGTGTAAGCTTGCGCCGTTTTCACCTCAACAATCCCCTTGCCCGCCCGTGTGTGTAGGTGTAAGCTTGCGTCGCTTTCAACTGATTAAAATCTCTGCCCGCCCGTGACTGCGTTCTTTCAAACAAGTGGGGACCTTCAAGGAGTCATCATGCAGACAACAAGAAGAGAACCAACCCGCTCGTCCGGATTCACACTGATTGAACTGCTTGTGGTGATCGCGATCATCGCGGTCCTAATCGGATTGCTGTTACCAGCCGTTCAAAAGGTGCGTGAAGCAGCGATCCGCGCCTCTGGGTTCCCCAACCTGCACGAGGTTGCGATGCGCGTAATGGATACTACAGACGTCGAATCGCCGCTGCAGGAATCGCTCAATCGATTGAACGCTCTACTCCCTGCCATCCAGGGCGGTCAAATGCCTGATCCTCAGGAGATCGCAAGGTTGTTGCACAACGTGCAAATGGGCGAGGAAGAGCTCAGGCAAGAGCTTGCGGACCTCAAGAACCCGGCGCATCATCACGTTCCGGGTGAGTTGGAGGCGTACCTCGAACTGAAGCACAGCCTTACCGACACTATTCCGAAGCTAAACCAACTGGAGCATCACCTGGAGCACGTTCTACAAATTCTGGCGCACTGACCGAGGCGCGCCTCAGCCTAACACCAGGCTACGTGCGAGCCAGCGCAGCGAGTGATGGAATAAAGCAAGGGTGAGCCTGCGAACGCGCGGAAAAGCGTTTAGATCGTGCTTCGAGGCCGCGATCATCGCGATCCAACCCGCAACGCCGGAATAGCGGCAGGCTTTGGGCGATCCGTGTAAAGTTGGCCATCTGGGCGAAGCCGCGCTTAACTCCTCCGAAGCGATCAATATAGCGAGCTTCAGCGACGACACCTTTCTCCGCGAAGACGCGCGCATAGGCTCGATTGCTAGCGGAAGGCGAGCCGAATTGAGAATCTAAAAAAACGCAGCAGCGAACAACAGCGAGACTGAGAAGGTCGAAATTGTTTCAACGATGGAGTATGCTACGACTCGGGGAAATTGGTCACTCACTCCAGGAGCCGTCGGGGATTCCGGTGATCATAGAAAACACCAGTCAGGTCGTTCGGCTCAGTTGGTCTTCCTCGTGAGTTGAGAGAGAATGCAACAGTCAGAAGATCGTTTCCGACAACGGGAACAGAAATACTGAAGGAGAGAACTCTCATGCGAAATCGTTTTCTTGGCCCTCGAAAGCTGACTCTATTGATGGCGGTTATCTCGCTACTCGCAGCACAAGCGAGTGTGCTGGCTCAGGACAAGGCAGCAAAGATCGATGAGTTGATGAAGATCTACAACAGCTACCGGCAGTTTAACGGCTCTGTGCTGGTCGCTGAAAACGGCAAGGTCATCTTCAAGAAAGGATATGGGATGGCCAACATGGAGTGGAACATTCCGGTTGAGACTGACACCAGGTTCCGCCTGGGCTCGATCACCAAGCAGTTCACTTCGATGTTGATCCTACAGCTCGTCCAGGAAGGCAAAATCAAGCTTGACGGCAAGCTCACGGATTATCTGCCGGACTATCGCAAAGACACCGGTGACCGAGTTACGATCCATCAGCTTCTGAACCACACCTCCGGCATCCCCAGCTACACCGGCCTGCCGAACTTCTTCCAGGACGTAAGCCGCAACCCTTACAGCGTCTCCGACTTCGTGAAGAAATATACCAGCGGCGACCTGCAGTTTGAGCCCGGCACGAAATTCAACTACAACAACTCAGGTTATTTTCTGCTCGGCGCGATTGTCGAACGGGTGACCGGCAAGCCTTATGAGCAAGCGCTAAAGGAGCGGATCTTCGACGTCGTCGGGATGAAAGACACGGGCTACGATCACCACGAAACGATTCTAGCAAAGCGCGCCGCCGCATATGAGAGGCGGCCCAACGGATACATCAACGCGCCTTATCTTGATATGTCCCTGCCGTATGCTGCGGGTTCACTCTATTCAACAGTCGAGGATCTCTACCTGTGGGATCAGGCGTTATATACCGACAAGCTGCTGCCGCCGCAGCTCAAGGAGTTGATGTACAAGCCGGGCATGAACAACTACGCCTATGGCTGGGTCGTGCGTAAGGCGCCGCTCGGCGCCACCGACGAGCCAATCACGATAATCGAGCACGGTGGCGGCATCAACGGCTTCAACACATTGATCACGCGCATACCGGACAGTAAGAATCTGATCGTGCTGCTCAACAACACCGGCGGCACCAAGCTCGGCGAAATGTCCCAGAAGATCGCCGCTATTCTTTTCGGAAAACCCTACAAGGAACCGGTACGCGATATCGCCGATACGCTCTACGACACTGTATTGGAAAAAGGTGTTCAAGCGGCGATCAAGCAGTATCGTGACCTGAAGACCACTCAGGCGGACGCGTATGACTTCAGCGAGGAGCAACTGAATCGACTCGGTTACCAACTCCTCGGGATGAAACGAGTGAAGGATTCGATTGAGGTTTTCAAGCTCAATGTTGAGATGTTTCCGAAGGCCTTCAACGCCTACGACAGCCTCGGCGACGCTTATAGGGAGATCGGCGACAAGCAGCTTGCGATTCAAAACTACAAAAAGTCGCTGGAGTTGAATCCCAAGAACACCGGCGCGGTCGAGAAGCTGAAAAAGTTGGAAACTGCACCATAGCAAGGTAGGTGGAACTTCCGTCGCAATTTGCGATGTCTTTCTTGCCCGTCTATTAGCAGTTGGTCGGAATCAGGTGAATTTTCAACAAAGCGCCAGACAGGTGCATCAGTTGTATCCTGCCCTCCGTAGGAGGGACATGTTTATAGCACCTAGGCCGCAAGATTCTGCCCTCCGTAGAAGGGCCATAGCTGATTGGTTATCGCGCTCGCTTTGCTAACGTGGAAAACTCAGACGAACATGGCCCTCCTGACGGAGGGCAAACACAAAGCTAGATTGCGCTATAAACAAGGCCCTCCTAACGGAGGGCCCGGAACATATCAACACACTCTATGTCACTGAAGCCGAAACAAGCTTTGGCTGATCAGGCTCGTCACAAACCGCTTTACTTCTGGATCGCGGTGCTGCTCGGCGCGGTTATGCTCGGCTTGTATCTCTTCGGCGGAGTGATGATCTCGCGCTACGGCACGATGACTCGAGACTCCGGTTGGAAGCCCGAACGCCGCGATGGGCAGTGGTATGTCCTTGAAGTTGATCCGCACGGCCCGGCGGCGGACAAACTACAACCAGGCGATCTGATCCTTGCCATCAATGATGACTCACGCATTGCAAGCGTTGACTACTTGCCGCTTGTGTGGTCAGTGACCGCAACGCGGGATGCTTACACGCTCGAAGTCAAACGTGGCGCAGATCAGCGCCGCGTCGAGTTGCAGCAAGAGACAACGCAGAGCTACCGAAATCTGGGAGGGATCCTCTCCAACCTCGCTGCGAGTCTCGGCTTCTATCTGGTCGGGTTGATGCTCGGCCTGTTCAAGCCCGAAGACCGCCTCACCCGGCGCGCCTCGATCGCCTTGCTCGCTTGGGCGAGCAACACTCTGTACATCTCTCTCTCCCAAATGGTTGGACTCTTCACGTTTTGGGAGCGCGTCGTACTTATCTCCATCAATCTTATCAGCCCGCTGCAATTCGCGCTCAGCTACCATTTCTATTATCGTTTCCCCGCCAGCGCGCCACGCGGCCGCCTCTGGACCTCGCTCGGGTATCTGCTCTATGTCTGGGCCAGCCTGTTCTGGGTTCGACGACTGTGGACAGACTTAGCCCTCTTACAGACTGAGCCCGCCACCCTCGGTTTCCTTGTTGACTACGCATTCATCGTGAAATTCCGGTCACTGTCCGCCGCTCTCGAGCTGACAGCGGTGTTTGCGATGTGCGCGGTAATCCTGCGCAATTATCGGCTGGTAAAAGAACCCGATCAGCGCCGCCGGATCAGATGGATCATCTACGGGTCGATCGTCGGAATCGTCCCTGCGATCCTGTACATGGTGCTCAAGCTGATTCTTCCCAGTTCGGGTGGGGCCGCATCGACTGAAGGCACACTGCGGTATCTCTCATTCATGATCGGTAATTTCATGGCGGTGGCCATTCCGATCACCGTGGGCTACGCCGTGCTCAAGCATCGAGTCTTTGATATTCAAATTGTCGTCCGACGCGGTCTGCAATATTTGTTTGCCAAGCACGTTCTGCGCTTTATCCTCGCCCTCCCGCTCGCCGGTCTGGTCTTGATGATCATCGTCAATCGCGATCGTTCCATCAGTGATATCCTGACCGGCAATCCGATTTTGCTCCTGCTCATCGCGGCCGCTGGGTTGAGCTTGAAGTTCCGGCGACAACTTACGCGTTGGATTGATCGACGATTTTTCAGCGAAGCCTATAACCAGGAACGTATTCTGCTCAACCTGATCGAGCAGATCAAAGAGCTGGATTCGATGCGTGAGCTTTCTCGCCTGGTGAGCAAAGAGGTGGAAGCGGCGATGCATCCGCGGCACGTCTATGTCTTCTATCGAGGAGAAGCAAAGCGCGATCTGACGCTGGGCTATTCCTCGGGTGGGCAGTCGCACGACTTGCGAATCACTGAAGAATCCCAACTGCTACATTTCATGCAACGCCAACGTGGAGCACAGGATTTTCCGCTCCCGCCGGACAGCGATCTGCCTGAAGATGAAGAGGCCTGGCTCACCGGGCTCGGCGTCACTCTGATTGTGCCGATGAGCGGCAATGACGGGCGGCTTGCTGGATTGCTCCTGCTCGGCGAAAAGAAATCCGAGGAGCCGTATACCGCAAACGATCGAAAACTGCTTCAAGCCATCGCCGCGCAGATCGCCGTCGTCTACGAGAACGTCTGGCTGAAGGAGCAAGCGGCCAGGGAACAAAAGATCAAACACGAAGTGCTCGGCCGTCTTGAAGAGCAGCAGATCAATCTGGTCAAGGAGTGCCCGGCTTGCGGCGCTTGTTACGACAGCACCAGCGCTGTCTGCGACCGCGATCAACGCGAGTTGACCTTGAGCTTGCCCGTCGAACGAACGATTGACAACAAGTATCGCCTCGAGCAGTTGATCGGCCGAGGCGGCATGGGTGCGGTTTACGAAGCTTCGGACTTGCGGCTCAATCGGCGCGTAGCGATCAAGATAATGCTTGGCAACATGTTCGGGGACCCGACCGCGCTACGCCGCTTCGAGCGCGAAGCCCAGGCATCGGCTCGCTTGAATCATCCGAACATCATCGCAGTCTACGACTACGGCGGCATTCGAACGGACGGGGCTTATCTGGTGATGGAGTTGGTGCGCGGGACAACCCTTCGTTCTGAATTACAACGAGTGGGCCGGCTCGATCCAAAGATCGCCGCGGCGTGGTTTGCGCAATTACTCGAAGGCGTCAAGGCTGCTCATCAGGCCGGCGTCATCCATCGCGATCTCAAGCCTGAGAACGTGTTGATCTCGCGTCGAGAGCCGAGTCGCGATGCGAGGGATGATGCCCGTCGTGGTGCGCCTCGGGAGACAAGTCGCGATGTGAGGGGTTATGTGAGTCGCGATGTAACTGATGTAACT
>DASXSR010000130.1:0-6623 GCA_036505875.1 Blastocatellia bacterium
GCTCTATCTGCGTGGTCTCGGCTACCTCCGCGGCCATCGCCAGGTTGACGCCGCCCAGCAATTGAATCCGCTCGGCGATTGAATCAACCAGTTCGTTTTGCTCACCGTAATGCTTGTCGTAGAGCAGGTGCAGTTGATAGAACGTTGGACCAGCAACCTGCCAATGACACTTCTTATACAAATCCCGAAGCGTCATCGTATCCGCGAGTAGTTGGTTCAATTGGTTCGTTATCTGCAGGCGCACCGGCTCTTCCAAGTCCAGTGGCAGCGCGTGGTTGACTGTGCCGTATGATTGGATTTCGCGAGCGCGTTGATGAAGACGAGGTTGCGCGCTCACTCTCCGGTCGGTTTTCGAATCAATTTGTTTCTTTGCCATGGTGTTTCTCCTTATTAGACATTCCATGTTTCTATGATAGCTTCGCCGGCCTGACGGAAGCGAGACCGCCAACACAAGCACGATCATGACGCTTACATCATGTTGACAGGTGAGCCGTAGATGATATACATCATCTCATAGAATTCAATATGCGATATCCTTCTAAACACAAACAGGAGACACGGGAGCGGATAGTTCATGCTGCATCGCGACACTTTCGTGGCCGGGGCGGGAAGGGCGTCGCGATCTCTGACCTTATGGGCAAGCTCGATTTGACCCACGGAGGCTTTTATCGGCACTTTGGCAGCAAGGAACAGTTGTTGGCCGAGGCGGTCGCAAAAGGCTTTGAGGAGTCCGCAAAAAGGTTCACGGACGCCGTCGAGACGGCTCCGTCCGGAGGCGAGCTGAGAGCCATCGTTGAGACGTACCTCAGTCTCGAGCACTGCGCGAATCCTGCCGATGGTTGTCCCCTGGCTGCCCTGGGGTCAGAAATCGCCCGTTATCCCCGAGCCGTGCGCGTCAAAATCGATCGAGCCATGCGAGAGCACGTCGACAAGATCGCCAGGTTCCTGCCCGGACGTAACAAGAGCGAACGAGAACGCAATTGCCTCATCTTGTTCTCGGGAATGGCCGGCGCCTTGAACGTCGCTCGATCTACTGCCGACCCGGAACTGCGCAAGTCTATTCTGCAGTCAGCAAAGGAGTTCTATATCAAGGCATTCTCCGAGTGAACCCTTGCCTCTTTTTTTGCGTTATAAGATGATGATCGTCATCCTATTGTGAAGGATCGAGAGAGTCGGACACACGGAGGGAGAAGATGATTCAGCGAAAGGTAGCCTTGGTGACTGGAGTCTCGTCAGGAATCGGGCAGGCCACAGCGGCGCGATTGTTGGAGCGGGGCTTTCGGACTTTTGGAACGCTGCGAGAAACAAGCGCAGACACCGGGTCCCCATCGAGTGTGGAACTAGTTCAGTTGGATGTTCGCGATGAAGACTCAGTCCGTTCCCGCGTTAACGCCGTTGTCAATCGAGCCGGTCGAATCGATGCGCTCGTCAACAGTGCCGGCTATGTTTTGGTGGGCGCGCTCGAGGAAACAAGCATCGAGGAAGCCCGGCGAATATTCGAAACGAACTTCTTCGGAACTCTCCGAATGTGTCAGGCGGTTCTTCCGATTATGCGGGAGCAGAAGTACGGAAGGATTGCCAACGTAAGCTCAGTCCTTGGATTCTTGCCTGCGCCTTACATGGGTTTATACGCGGCGAGCAAATACGCCATCGAGGGCTCCTCCCACGTAGCACCCGCGCACCATGTCGATTTGGCGCTTCTCATCCGTCGCAGGGTTGGAAGTGAGACTGAAGATGAATTACTTCAAGCTACGTTCCACACCAACTGACTGTTGCAGACCACACCTCCGATTGCAGATTCGCGGAGGGTTTGAGGAGAGTCGAGCATGAACTTCGTTGCACTCAAGATGCTCACCGGCGATCGGGCCAAGTATCTCGGCTTGGTTTTCACCATCGCCTTCTGCACGTTTCTGCTGGAGAACCAGAGTTCTATCTTCGCCGGAATCTTACGGCGCACCGGCAGCCAGATCGCTGATGTCACCGATGCAGAGATTTGGGTGATGGATCCAAAGACTGAATATTTCGATCAAACAAAGAGGCTCAAAGACACTGACCTCGACCGCGTTCGCGGCGTGGAGGGCGTTCGATGGGCGGCAAAACTTTTCAAAGGGAACCCGGTTGCGCGCACGCTCGACGGCAAATTCGATGTTGCGATCTGTCTTGGTCTCGACGATGCCACGCTCGCGGGCGCGCCGCGCAAGATGCTGCTCGGATCGTGGGAGCGCCTACGCGAGCCTGATTCTGTAGTTATCGACAAAGCGGGCTATGTGCTGCTGTTTCCCGGCGAACCACTCCAGCTTGATCGGACGCTTGAGTTGAACGATCACAAGGCCACGATCGTCGGCATTTCCGATGCCTCGGCTCCGTTCGCGAGCTACCCGGTGATGCATGCGCGCTACAATCAGGCAGTGAACTTCGTCGGGCGTGAGCGCACGGAGCTTTCCTTCGTATTAGTCCGACCGCAGCCAGGAATCGATCCCGCAGGACTGTGCCGTCGCATTGAAGCGCACACCGGATTGCGCGCTCGAACAAGCGACGAGTTTCAGTGGGATTGTGTTCGTTACTACATGAAGAATACCGGCATCCCGGTGAACTTTGGTATCACGATCTCGATCGCGCTGATCGTCGGCGTGGTTGTCGCCGGTCAGACCTTCTACATCTTCACGATTGAGAACCTGAAGCAGTTCGGCGCGCTCAAAGCGATTGGCGTTACGAACTGGCGCATCACCGGAATGATCCTGCTGCAAGCCCTGACGGTCGGCGTGATGGGCTTTTCGCTCGGATCCGGACTGTGCGCGGCTTTCTTTGCAATAACGCTGAACAACCTCGCGACTCGCGGGCTGGTGCTGATGTGGCAAAACGTTATCGGCACCGGCGTCGCGATCTTGCTCGTCGTCGTGATAGCCAGCCTGATCAGCATACGGCGCGTCCTGTTTCTGGAACCAGCGGCGGTCTTTCGAGGATAACAAAGATGAGTTCAGCAGAGATCGCTGTCCAGTGCCGAGAGGTGCGCAAGGAATTTGGCAAAGCAGATGCCAAAGTTCTGGCGCTGCGCGGTGTGGATTTGGACGTGAGCTACGGCGCGATGACATTGCTAGTGGGGCCCAGCGGTTGCGGCAAGACAACGCTCCTCTCAGTCATCACCGGTTTACTAAACAGCAACGGTGGCGAAGTCACCGTTCTCGGCGAACAGGTGGAGCGATTGCCCGGCAGGCAGCAGATTCTTTTCCGCAGAAAGAATCTCGGTTTTGTCTTCCAGCAGTACAATCTGCTGCCCGCCCTTACCGCGGCCGAGAACGCCGCCGTGCCGCTGCTGGCTGATGGAGTGCCAAGACGAAAAGCGGTGGAGAAGGCGAAGCATTTGCTTGACACGCTCGGAATGGTTGACCGGATGAACGCGTTGCCCAGCGAGTTGTCCGGCGGACAGCAGCAGCGAGTTGCTCTGGCACGTGCGCTCGTCCACAAACCGCGTCTTCTTGTTTGCGATGAGCCCACCGCCGCGCTTGATGCAGAGACCGGCCACGCGGTGATGAAGTTGCTGGAGGCGGAAGCGGTCCGTCCCGATCGCGCGGTGCTCGTTGTGACTCATGACAACCGCATCTTCGGCTTCGCGGACACGATCGCCCGAATGGATGACGGGCGCATCGTGGAGGTCGAATCCGGGCTGCGTTATGGCGATCGCGCCGGGCTCGCTGCCGACTAAGATGAGGGAGATGCCATGAAAAAATACGTCTTACCGCTGCTGGCGCTAGTGGCGTTAGTCTTTGGGACGGTAGAAATATGGAAATGGCGTTCGGTGAGATCGACGACTGCGCCGCCGTCAGCTCCGCCGACTGCCGACTTTCAGCACACGGTTGGCGCAGTCGGGCTCGTTGAGGCAAGCTCCGAGAACGTTGCAATCAGCACTGCGGTTCCTGGTCTGGTTATGCAGGTCCACGTCAAAGCAGGTGATCAAGTGAAAGCAGGACAGAAACTATTCTCGCTGGATGACCGAGATCTTCAAGCCGAACTGGAAGTGCGCCGCACTGAGCTCGAAGTGGCAACTCGCAAACTCGCGAGACTCGAACAGTCTCCTCGTGCCGAAGAGATTCCGCCTGCGGAGGCGCGCGTCCGTGAGGCGGAAGCGGCGATGGCCGACGCGGCGGTACAACAAAAGTTAATTGAAAGCGTAACCGATCGAAGGGCCATTCGTGAAGAGGACCTACAACGGCGACGCCTCGCAGCCAAGGCGGCAGAGGCGAAACTTGATGAAGCCAAGGCAGCGCTGTCTTTACTGAAGTCAGGCTCCTGGGAGCCGGAATTGAACATCGCTCGCGCCGAGGTTCAGCTCGCGAAGGCGAACGTAAAGCGTCTGGAGATCGACATCGATCGGCTGACAGTGCGCGCTCCGATTACAGGGGAAATCTTGCAACTTAACGTGCGCGCCGGTGAGTACGCGCAGAGCGGCCCGCTGACCAAGCCATTGATCGTGATGGGTGAAACTAACCGCCTGCACGTTCGCACTGATGTGGACGAGAGCGAAGCGTGGCGAGTCAGCGCCAGAGCCCCAGCACAGGCAAACGAGCGGGGTAACAGCGGCCAGAAGGTTCAATTGGAATTCGTTCGCTTTGAGCCTTACGTTGTGCCAAAGAAATCGCTAACCGGTGACAGCACCGAGCGCGTGGACACGCGAGTGCTACAGGTTATCTACCGCTTCAAAGATCCAAACATCCCATTTCGCGTCGGGCAGCAAATGGATGTCTTCATCGCAGCCGATCAGCAAGGAGGCGAACCGTGAGACGAGTCACACAAACAGTTTGCTATGTCCTCGCTCTAGTCTCAGTGCTCAGTGGCTGCGCAGTTAAACGGAAAGTACAAACGCCAACGGCACACGTCCCAACGCGCTGGAGCGAGTCCGCCACACACGGGATCGCTGTTGATTCTCCCGCAGTAAGGGAATGGTGGAAAACCTTTCAAGACTCGACGCTGGATTCGCTGATCGACAGGGCCATTCCCGCAAATCTTGATCTGCGAATGGCGGCAGAACGCGTAACTGAAGCACGTGCCGCTCGCGGCGTCTCCAAGTCTGCTTTGCTGCCTTCAGTTGGGACGTCGGCCAGCTACACTCGGTTCCGCGGCGGTATTGCTCAAGGACGCGCGCCGTTTGAGACAAGCATCTTTCAGATCGGCTTTGACGCTTCGTGGGAGCTTGATTTCTTCGGTGGCCTGCGGCACGGCGTGGACGCGGCAACCGCCGATCTGCGAGCGGCTGAAGAGGGCCGGCGCGACGTACAGGTCACCGTGCTGGCCGAGATCGGGCGCAACTACCTCGAGGTGCGTGGCGCTCAGAAACGCTTGCAGATAGTGCGCGGCAACATCGATACGCAGCAGCAGACTCTTGACTTAACGCGAGTTCGGTACCAAGCAGGTCTGGCAACTGACCTCGATGTTGCGCGGGCTGCAGCACAACTGGCGACAACGCAAGCAGCCATTCCTTCGCTCGAAGAAAGCCTCGCGATCGGGACTCATCGGCTCGAAGTGCTGCTTGGCGAAGAACCCGGAGCGCTGCGAGCTGAGCTGGAAAAGGAAGCCCCATTACCTTCGGTTCCTGCTTCGATTCCGATTGGACTGCCATCCGACCTGTTGCTCCGCAGGCCCGATGTGCGCCAGGCCGATGCAGAGGTAGCCGCTGCAACTGCGCGAGTAGGTGTGGCGCGTTCCGACCTCTTTCCCAAGTTCACGCTGACTGGGTTGATGGGAAGACAGGCGACCAGCGTTGGTGGCTTGACGCTCGGACTTGGGAACTTCTTCGCATTCGGACCGGGCGTGCGCTTGCCCATCTTCACCGGCGGGAGAATCCGCTCCAACATCGCCGTGCACGATGCACGGCTCCAACAAGCGGCCACGCAATATGAAAGCGCGGTTCTGAAATCTCTCGAGGATGTCGAGAACGCGCTCGTTGGCTACTCGCGCGAGCAGGAGCGGCGAGCCAAGCTTCAACAAGCCGTAGACGAGAGCAGGCGCGCAGTTGAATTGGCTAACGAGCTCTACTTGCGAGGGTTGGCAGATTTCCTTTCGGTGCTTGAAGCACAGAAGTCACGCTACGAACTGGAAGACGAATTGGCGCAAAGCGAAACCAACGTGGTCGTCAATCTCGTTGCGCTTTACAAAGCTCTGGGCGGCGGTTGGTGAGGGTTCGGTGACGACTTCCCAGGATTAGAAGGGTGATGCGATGCTCACAAATCAGGAGCTGTTGACAGGAACGTACCGTGCGTTCAATGCTCGCGACATTGATACGGTGATAGATGCAATGCACGTTGATGTGAATTGGTCAAATGGTCGGGAAGGTGGACGTCTGTTCGGCCACCAGGGCGTGCGGGACTACTGGACCCGACGGTGGGGCCAGATTGATCCTCGCGTCGAACCAGTCGGTTTCGCCACCGATGAGCAGGGACACGTTCTTGTAGAGGTCCATCAGGTGGTTCGCGACCTCGCGGGGAATGTCATTAAGGAGGGATTGGTTGAGCACGTTTATCTGATCGAGGACGGCTTAATTAGGAGCGCGGAAATTAAGGAATGTTGAGCGAGCTCTTATCCACGGCGGCATCGGGGTGGGTTTGATCATTCCGTCGCTCGCCGCAGCG
>DASXSR010000131.1:0-23191 GCA_036505875.1 Blastocatellia bacterium
GCTTTTCTCTGATCGCGGAGCCGGCTTCAGTCGTCGAAAGCTTTCCGCCGATGTCGGCTGTGCTTTCACCCTCGCGAACCGATTCTTCAACTCCGCGTTCGATTGCCGCAGCCGGTTCTTTGAATCCAAGATAATCGAGCATCATCGCTGCGCTCAAAATCGCGGCTATCGGGTTCGACACATTCCTTCCCGCGAACTGAGGGGCGCTGCCGTGCACGGGCTCGAACAGCGAGACATGGCCGGGATTGATGTTGCCAGATGCCGCCATTCCGAGCCCGCCCTGCAACGCCGCGCCCAGGTCCGTTATGATGTCGCCGAACAGATTGTTCGTTACGATCACATCGAACCGTCCGGGATCAAGAACCATCCACATCGCCAGCACGTCGATGTACAAGTGACTCGCTTCGATCTCGGTATGACCAGCCGCGACTTCTTTGAACGTTCTTTGCCAGAGGTCGTGGCCGAAGGTCAGCACGTTCGACTTGTCGGTCATCGTCACTCTCTTGCGCCGGTGTTCGCGAGCGTACTCGAACGCAGCGGTGATAATCCTCTCAACACCTTTTCGCGTGTTGACCTCTTCCTGGATCGCGATCTCGTTAGAGGTCCCCTTTTGGAAGTTGCCTCCCATGAAAACGTACATGCCTTCGGTGTTCTCGCGAAACACTGCGAAGTCGACGTCTGCGGGACCGCGGCCCTTGAGAGGACAGAGTCGCTCGTCGATCAGTTTTATTGGGCGAAGGTTGATGTACAGATCGAGGCCGAACCTCATTCCCAGGAGAATGTCCGCGGCGTGTTTGTTATCGGGCACCCGGGGATCGCCAAAAGCTCCCGAGAGAATTGCGTCATACTCGGTAGCTAACATCTCTAACGCGCCTTCGGGGAGGGTTACGCCGGTTGAGAGATATTTTTCTGCTCCCCAATCGAACCAATCGAGCGAAAGTTCAAGGTCAAAGACGTCTGTCGCCAGCTCAACCGTTCGAACGGCTTCGGTAATCACCTCAGGCCCGATGCCGTCGCCGGGAATGACTGCGATTCGCTTCAACGAATACTCCTCACACGCAGTTCGTAGTACCGCATTTATGCGGAAGCTTGTAGAACCATGTCATTCTGAATTTACGGAACTTTCCGCATAAATGCGGCACTACGAAACTCCGGGTTTTGCGGATGTGCGGGGCTCAGAGTCAAGATGCTTGAATATCTCCGGAAGCGCTCGAATGACTACATCGCCGACGATCTTTATGCTCTCGCCGCTTATCTTGTCAAGCGTGTCGAGGTTCGTGTGCCAATACGAATGATGTGGCCCGTAGTTGAAATCGATGAGATCGACAACCGGGACTCCCGCATCCCTGAAAGGCAGATGATCGTCCGAAATATATTGCTCAGCGTCGAGAAAGTACTTCTGATAACCGAGCGCGCGGGCCGTCTTCCAGATCGCGTCGACCATCCAGGACGTTGACTCGCCTTCCCGTTTGATGTCCAGATCCTTGTCGCCGATCATATCAAACAACACAAGCGCCTTGACTTGACTCAACGACCGGTCGGCCTTGAGCTTCGCCGCGAGATGCCGGCTGCCGTAGGTGTTATCCATCCCACCCATCGCGCTCCAGTCAACGACAGCTTCTTCGCCGTCGAAGAACACGAACCACAAAGTATATTCAGGTTTGGATTTTGACAGCGCCCGGGCGGTTTCAAGCACCGCTGCCGCGCTTGAGCCGCCGTCGTTGGCTCCAACAAAGTCCGGTTGCAGCTTTGTGTCGTAATGCCCGGTTATTAACACTGCCTCAGGTTTATCTCCGCGAAGCTCGGCGATGATGTTCTTCATCGAAATCGCCCCATGAGGCGTTTGGCCTTCAAAGTTATCCTCGGTGATTTTGAGTCCGTAGCTCTTCAGCTCGCTCTCGATGTACTGTTGCGCTTTCTTAATCGCTTCGGAACCTGACGGATGCGGGCCGAGCGCTACCAGCTTCTTAACGTGATCGTACGCGCGAGCAGCGCTAAACTCGCCGGCCTTGTCGGCGGCGCCACCGTCCGCATACTGCCCGCGACAGCCGGCTAAGAGGAGAATTGCGATGGAGAAAGCTGCAAGTGATCTTGTCTTCAGGCTTCGGAAGTCGGACATCGGCAGGCTCCAGTCACTGAAAGGCCATAGTCAGACAAATTGTATCCGGGCGATATTCTTAGGTAGCCTGTCATCAGCGTCGGCCAACCCGGCCGAGCGGATGCCTATTCGGTGCTCGGCGGCAAGCTGCTCGAGAGTGACCCGCTCGGTCTTGATGTAACTCACATCACGCAAGTTGACCACCGTTATCTCAGTGCAGATGCTGGGATTCTGGCGAGAGGACAAGCTGATGATGGCGTACTTGGTTTCGGGAGCGATCGCGCGCGTATCGACCGGGTCGGTCATCACGTGCTCGACCTGTTCGCCGTTGCTGAATCGAATGATCAGTCTGAAGAGCGGATCGCGGAGTTGTAGGCTCTCACTCATATAGTCACTCACCTCCTTTCGCCGGGATTCATGAGCGTTTCGAGGTTGCGGAGGCGGACGACCTCGAGCACGCATTGGTTATTTCGTCGATCGCCTTTGAGGCCTCTGACACGACGGCTTCAACAGCATCTCCGACCATATCGAGTTCGATGCGGATCAGAGTCGAAATCTTCTTATTAAAAGGAAGCTTCGAAAACTCATTTCTAACTTGATCAGCCGCGCCAGTTTCTGCCGTCACATTACACCTCCAAAGTTAACCGCTCTTTCACCAGAGTGTCGCGGTTGCGTAGTAAACTCAGGCTACACTCAAAGGCATGGGCCGGTCAAGCAATGCGAAAGAGCAACGCAGCCGCGCAACTTGACACCGTCATTTCGCCGCCGATATGTTGAAGCTGAGATGCTGGACGACTACCGACGCGACTTCTCCGAGTTCCACACCGCCAGCGCTCGCGAACATTACCTTTTCCATTCCGGGCAAAAAAAGGTTCTCGAGATCGCGCCAATCTACGAGCGCTACAGCCATCTCTTCGACCGCGAGGCGATTGATAATCTCAGGCGCGAGCTAAGCAACACATCCGATCATTTCGAGACGCAGCGAGTCTCAATCGGCAGGCTGCTTGCGTCTGCAACCGAGCAGTTCCTTGAAGACTCGGTGAAGCAGCTCACCGAGGATATCAGCCGCTACGAAGCAACAGCGACCATCGATCTGATGGATCGCCAGATGACTTTTCAAGAGGCGACGGTCGTAATCACCACTGAAAGCGATCGGCAATCGCGAAGAGCGATCTACGACAAGCGGCTGGAGAAAATCGAAGCCTCGAACGACCTTCGAGCCGAGCGTTTGCTAAAACTGCATGAAACCGCCCTCGCCCTTGCTTATTCCAGTTATCTTGATTTGTTCCAGCAGCTACGCCGGATCGATTATTCGCAAATCGAGCAACTGACTCACGATCTCCTGTCGCGCACCGAGCACGCGTACATCACACGGCTCAGCGAAGTTCTGGGACGCGAGATCGGACTAACGTTAGAGGAAGCAGAACGGTCCGACGCAATGTACGTTCTGCACCTGACCGGCTTCGACAGTCGATTCCCCGCGTCGGAAATGTTGCCTGTTTATCGCGCGACGATGGCCGGGCTCGGCATCAACACAGATTTGCAGAGCAACATCGAGATTGACAACGAGCCGCGGCCGCGCAAGAACCCGCGCGCGTTTTGCGCGCCGGTTTCGATACCTGAGGATGTCAAGCTAGTGATTCGGCCCGCCGGAGGGCAGTCGGATTATCAGGCGCTGCTTCACGAATCGGGTCACGCACAGCATTACGGCTGGGCATCGCCGCAGTTGCAGCCTGAGTTCAAGTACACCGGCGATTACGCTCTGACCGAAACTTACGCCTTTTTGTTCAACAATCTGATTTCGGACGCTGATTGGCTACGAATGTCTCTTGGAGTGAAGGACTGGAACGAGTTCATCAGGAGCGTGATGCTTGCGAGGCTTGTTACAGTGCGCCGTTATGCAGCAAAACTGGCCTACGAGCGCGAGCTTCACGTGGATGACAACCTCGACCGCTCGTCCAAACTGTATGCCGATCTCCAAACGAGCGCAACCGGGTTCAAGACAGAACCGGCCGAGTTCTTGTTCGACCTCGACGACTCATTCTACTCGGCTAGCTATCTGCGCGCTTGGGCCTTTGAAGTTATCTTGCGTGAGCATCTGAAGACGAAGTTTGGCGCTCGGTGGTGGGGATCCAGACGGGCGGGAGACTTCCTGAAGGAGATGTGGGAAACTGGCGACCGCTACACGGCAGATGAAATGGCGGCGCAGATCGGCATCGGCCCTATCGTGTTTGACACGTTGATCGATGAGTTCAATCGCACTTTGAAGTGACCGTTTATGCGAACAGTCGCCGTCAGACTGGGAACGCGAAGCTATCAGATTCACATCGCCTCCGGTTTGCTCGATGAGTTGGGTGAGCAAGCTCGCGACGCGCTCGGCGAACGCTCGGGGCGTGCTGTCGTCGTGAGCAACGCTACGGTTGGCTCTCTCTACAGCGGTCGCGTCGTGAGGTCACTCGCGCGAGCCGGGTTCAAAGTTCATAGTTTCTCGATCGGCGATGGCGAGCGGTTCAAAAGCCTGCGCACTGCAGAGTCGCTATTTGGGTTCTTGATCGAAAGGCGCATCGAACGGTCGGACGTGATCGTCGCGTTGGGCGGAGGAGTAGTGGGCGATCTAGCCGGATTCGTCGCCGCGACTTATCTACGAGGCGTTCGTCTGATCCAGGTTCCGACGACGCTGCTCGCTCAGATAGACAGCTCGGTCGGGGGAAAGACCGCGGTCAATCATCCTCTTGGAAAGAATTTGATCGGCGCCTTCCATCAGCCTTCTCTGGTGGTTATTGATCCTGATACTTTGGGCAGTTTGCCCCTGCGCGAGCTGCACGCCGGACTCTACGAAGCGATCAAGTACGGAGTGATTCGCGACCGCCGTCTGTTCGACCGCATCGCCGGAAACGTCGAGCGATTAAGACAGCTTGAACCAGGCAACATCGGGCCGCTTATCGCCCGCTGTTGCGCCATAAAGGCCTCAGTCGTTCAATGCGACGAACGCGAGGCCGGACTTAGAAGAATCCTGAACTTTGGTCATACGGTCGGCCATGCGTTGGAGGCTGCCACTCGCTACAGGCGCTTTCTTCACGGCGAGGCAGTCGCACACGGAATGCGCGCCGCGAGTCGAATCGCGGAGCGCATGGGGCTTCTGGCAAGCTCAGAACGAGAGAGCATAGAAACGGCAATCGCAAGTGTCGGCAAGCTTCCAAGCGCAAATACTATTGCGCCCAGTGATATAATCTCAGCAATACATCGCGACAAGAAGGTTGAGGCCGGTCGCGCTCATTTCGTGCTGCCTCTCGAGATCGGCAGGGTCGCGATCAGATCGGACGTGCCCCCGCAGATGATCCGCGAAGCGCTCAAAGATGTTCTTGCCTGAGCGCCGCGAGATCGGAGATGCATTATGAATAAGATTACTGCGGAACACTCGGCCGAGCGCGGAGCGATATCGATCAAAACCTTGTTGGTGCTCGTCGTCCTTGTTGCTGCTGCGTTCGTAGTGATAAAGATCGCGCCGGTCTACGTCGAGCAGCAAAGGATCGTTCATGACGTCGACGATTTGGCGAATAAAGCGGCGTTGCGCGCAATGAAAGAAGATAAGATCAACCAGGAGATTAAAAGGATTCGTGGCGAGTACGATCTGCCCGAGAAGGGCATCAATCTCGTTAGCCGCGACAAGGGCGTACAGATTTCTGTCAGCTACCAGCGGGATATCGATTTGCTGGTGACCAGCTATTCCTGGAAGGTTGATCACACCGCAGTCGGGAAGGAATTGTAACTCCGGCGCGATCAGCCGAATTGAGATTCAATTCCCGTCAAGAATCCGACGCGCCGCCTCAATCTGTGAGGCGAGCGCCTGAATCGCTGCGCTTGCGTTCTTTACTTCAGGCTCGATTTCGTTCCAATGTTTTTCCTCGATGGCTTCGCGAACGCCCGGAATGGTTTTCACGCCGTAGCCGGTGTAAAACCCCGGCGCGTAAATCTGATGCTGGAACCACGGTCGCCGAGGGAGCCCGCGCTCGCTGGTAAGCTTTCTCTCAGATTGATAAAGCAACTCGTTGAGTGCTTTCACTTGCTTCACTTTTTGGAACCCTTTCACGCTTTCCCTGGCAAACGCGTCTTCGTAACCGCGAGCGCTGTCGGCCAGCGACTTCACCGCTGACTTGAGCGGGCTGAGGTCGATGTCTCGCTGCCGCTTCCCTCTATTGGTCAGCTTCTCTATTTCGTCGACGTAACGGCTGAGCGTGTCAGCAAGATCAGTGAACTCAAACGGCAGCACATCGGCATCCGCGAGCCGCATGATCATGGTCCCGTTCACTTGAGACAGCCCTCGCCCGTGCTCGAAGGTTGGATCGCCAAACCTCGTGTACCAGGCGAAGGAGTCGTAGATCGAATGGTACACGCCGCCTCCGCCGTCGCCGCCAAATCCGGTGTTCATCGAAGCGATTCCGAGGTGCTGAAGGAACGGCGTGTAATCAGATCCCGACCCCAACGCGCCGATGCGCAAGTCCGTTCGCGCATTCAGCTCTTTCTTTTCTTCGTCCGTCTTCGCTTGTTCGAGCCGGCGTTCTTTGATCGCTTCCCAGACGGACTTCTTCGCGCCCGGCTGTTGAACATCGCGAGCGACTTCGTTCATGAAACGCTCCAGTGAATGCGATCCTCCGGCGTTCAAACGACCCTTGTTGTTGCTGTCGGAGTTCAGGTACGCTACGGCCTTCTGTTTTAGCTCGTCGGCGTGAGTCTCAACCCATTCGGTAGAGCCGAGCAGTGCCGGCTCTTCGCCGTCCCAGGCGCAAAGAATTATCGTACGGCGCGGCTTCCATCCCTGCTTGAGCAATTCGCCGAGAGCGCGGCCCGCTTCCAGCAGCGCGACTTGCCCGCTTATCGGATCGTCAGCACCGTTCACCCACGCGTCGTGGTGATTGCCGGCGATGACCCACTGGTCCGGATACTCGCTGCCTTCGATTCGAGCTATCACGTCGTACAAAGTCTTGATCGACCAATCGAACGAAACTTTCAAATGAACGCGCGCCGATCCCGGTCCGACGTGGTAGGTGATCGGCAGCGCGCCGCGCCACGGTTCCGGAGCGACTGGCCCTTTCAACTCTCTGAGCATCGGCAACGCGTCGCCGTAGGAGATCGGAAGCACCGGAATCTTGGTGATGACTTCCGCTTGCTCTCGCGCGATTCGTCGGGCGCCTTTCACCGCGCCCCAACCGGGAGTCAAAGGGTCGCCGGGATGGATTGGCATATCCATCACCGAGCCGCGCTGGACGCCTTGCTCGGGTCGGTAAGCTCCCTTCGGATAAACGTCACCTTGAAAATATCCGTCGTCGCGAGGATCTGAATAGATCAGGCAGCCGATGGCGCCATGCTCGGCGGCGACCTTGGGCTTGATGCCTCGCCAGCTCGCGCCATAGCGCGCGATGACGATCTTGCCTTTGACGTCGACTCCGAGCTTCGCAAGCTCTTCGTAGTCCGCAGGCACCCCATAGTTCACGTACACAAGCTGGCCCGTCACGTCGCCGTCGATCGAATAGGCATTGTAGGTCGGCAATTGGTTCGCATCGCCCGAATCGGGATCTTCGGGAATTACGGGTTCTTTCAACACAGCCCGGAAGCGAGTCGGCTCGATCATTTCCAGGACTCGCTCGGTCGGTGTGGGGAATAATACATCGAATTCTTCGAGCCTGGCATCGAGGCCCCACGACTTGTAATGATCGCGAATCCATTCGGCGTTCTGCTTGTCGTAAGCAGAGCCGACGTGATGAGGCTCGGCTGACAGATGCTTCATATGTTCGCGCAGAAGCTCAGGCTTCGGAATCGCGCGCATTTTTTCTTCCCAGGTCCATTCGCTTTTGGCATGTGCAGCGGTGAATCCACGGAGCGCGCGGCCGTGATTGCCCTCTTCTGATTGACCGGGCGCAATCGGCGCTAGAGAATTGACAGCGAGTACGATCGCCGCGACTGTGGTAAGGCAGCGATAGAGCGAGCGATTATGCATCAGAATGACCTCCCAAAGTTGAAGAGAAAGTATATAACGAATGGAAGGTCACGGAACAATGCGGGATTGTCACGTTGTCCGATCATTCCTCGCAACTAATAAGCAAATGATTCGTATCAGAATTCAAACCAATTAAGGAGACCAAGCCAATGGAAATCGGATCGAAGCGGCATTCTTTTCTCGGAGTCCTGGTCTTTGTCTTTGCCGGCGCGATCGGCGGACTCGCGCAGATTCCCGGCCAGTTTGCGCAAGATTTTGTAGCTGGCCGCGTGCCGAGCGAAGAGGAGATCGCCAGGCTCGAGCAAGACGTCGCCGCCCATCCCGACGATCTTCGGCTTGTAAGGAAGCTCGGGAAAGGATACTTCTTTCAAGTTTTTGGAGAAGGCCGCGCGAGCTCAGTGCCTAAGTCACAGAAGATGCTGGAGCGCTCGCTTGAGATCAAAGCCGACGACGCAGAAACCATCGCTTACCTGGGCGCGCTTGCCGCGCTCGTTGCGCAGCGTTCGAAGGACGCCGCGCAGCGCGACTCTGAGTTCAAGCGCTCGTTCGAGTTGCTGAAGAAGGCGCAGGCCTTGGCGCCCGGTCATCCTGCAGTTCTCGCGGTCACCGGCGCAAGCTACCTGTTCCTCCCGGACTCATTCGGCGCAGCACCGCTCGCCGCTGCCAACATGGAAAAGATGAGAGCGATGATGGGACCGATGTTCACTCGCCAGTCGCATCACGGACAACAGCGAATATTACTGACGCAGGGTCAGGCTTACGCGAAGATGGGGCAAGTAGATAAGGCTCGCGCTTGCTTTGAAGAGGGTTTGAGGGTCGATGGCGAGTCAGCCGAAGCCGCGCTGCTGAAGGCTGAGATGAACAAGCTGAAGGTAAAGCCGTAGCTAAGATTGTTGATGCCAGGAATTGAATGATTGCTTACAGCGACTCGGTTGCCACTGAACGCCTGCCTTCGCGGGGCACAGCTAACGGGTGAAATTTGCGCGCGTAGTCCCAAACATAGTTTCTAAGCGTGTAGTAGTAAGGATTGAACCCGATCTCGTCAGCCTCGTCGAGCGCTTTCTCGACACTCCAATGGTCGTGCGCCACGCGATAAATCGCGGTCATTTCGCCGGTGCGGTTTAACCCGTCCCCACAGAAGACGAAGAACGGCCCCTTCGCCGTGTCGGTCACAAGCGCAACAAACTTATTGGTATCATCATCAGTAGGCGGCGTCCAAACGCTCATGGGAATCCAGCGATAGCCAAGACCTGCGGACTCAGCGACGGTTCTCACGTCATCTGTGTGGTCATAGATCGAGCGCAAGTCAACCAACGTCTTCACTCCCAGGCGCGTTAGTGTGCCGATGCCGCCGCGCTGCGGCTGCGATCCGCGAAAGTAGTTCTCATCCACCGGGTGAAACAGAGGGAGCGTCGCAGCCAATTCCCCGCTTGAGACCTCCGGTTGCTTTGGCTGCGGGGCGTCAGACATCGATTCAGACGAAGTCGAGCCGAACAGGATCGTGGCTACTGCAACGATCAAGACTCCGGTCGCAATGATTGTTGAAAGCAAGAATTTCTTGTGGCGCACTTTACTTCAATACTTTCTTGTCGATTGTGGCTAACCTACTACTTTAATTTATATCTTACCTCGCGTAATACGTAAAGAGTCCGCGACTTGGATTTGGAGCGCCGGCCCGTCAGTTTGACCGAAACGCTTCAGTCAATCTGGTTGAACTTCACGAGCTGACTCGGGCTTAATCGTTAGAAGAATGAGTGGCACGCTTATCGCCTTGATAACTCGGATTTTCTTTCGTGGTTGCGGAGAGGGCGAGTCATGACGCACAGCAAGAGCAAGATCATCGGTTATCTATTCACGATCGTCGTGTCTGTGGGGGGGCTGATTGTCTTCGCTTATTCCGTGTCCAGGCTTGCTGTTCATCCGATCAGCTTTGAATGGGTTCTGTTGAGCCTGGTCACCGTTCTCCTGGTAACGAACGTCGACGTCGGAATCTCGAAGCTCACGAGCGCGGTCACGTTATCCGGGGCGTTCATCTTCATCTCTGTCCTGCTGTATGGCGCCGAGGCCTCGGCGGTGCTCGCGGCGCTGCAAGCTGCAGCCTACTCGATTGCATTCAAGGATCGTCGGCGAATTCTCTTGTTCAACGCGGCGACAATGTGCCTCTCGATCTTCGCGTCGAGCGCCGCGATGACGCTAGCAATTGGAGTGCCCGGGCTTGCTTCTGATCCTGGCAGATTGGCGATGGCGGCAGGTTTGGCTGCGGCGATTCACCTTTTTTTGAGTTCATCGATGATAAACCTGGAGGCGTCGCTCAAGAATGAGCAGTCGATCAGTGTCACTTGGAAGGACGCTTTGCCGGCGGCAACTTTATCGAATCTTGCCGCCGCCGTGAGCGCCTGTCTGCTGATAAAGCTTATCGCCATCATCTCGTATAACGCGTTCATAATCTCGGTTCCGATCCTTGCCGCTACCTACTTCACATACAAGGTGTATCTGGACCGAGTGGAAACGACGAACCGGCACGCAGAGCAGATGTCGGAGTTGCACTTGAAGACAATCGAGGCGCTAGCCATCGCCATCGACGCCAAGGATGAAGTGACAGCCGATCACGTTCATCGCGTGCAAATTTACGCGACCGGACTGGCGCGGCTATTCGGTTTGTCCGAGCCTGAGATTGAGGCGCTAAAGGCGGGCGCCTTGCTGCACGACATCGGCAAGCTTGCCGTGCCCGATTACATTCTAAATAAGCCCGACCGCCTCACTCCCGCCGAGTTTGAAAAGATGAAGGTTCATACGATTGTCGGCGGCGAGATTTTGGAGCGAGTCGGCTTTCCTTATCCGGTAGTTCCGGTAGTTCGTCACCATCACGAGCGCTGGGACGGGCGCGGCTATCCGGACGGGTTGCGCGGAGATGAGATTCCGATCACAGCCCGAATACTGACACTGGCCGACTGCTTCGACTCCGTGCGAGAGGACCGGCAGTACCGCAAGGCAATGACCCGTGACGAAGCGATCGCGATGTTGAAGGAGGGAAGCGGCTCCGTTTTCGATCCAAATGTGGTTCAGACCTTCTTCGATCACTTGGATGAATTTGAAGCGGAGATACGCGAGCAGCGTGTCGAACCTCAACGAATCGATCTGTTGCAGCAGCAACACGATGTGCGCGCGGTTGGCGCTAATATCCAGCCGATGGCGTACGAGCGGATCCGCAGCGCTCATCGCGAAGTGATAACCCTGTATGAGATCGCACAAGTAATTGGCACCAGTCTCGATCTCCGCGACACCTTCGCGGTCTTCTCTTCAAGACTCGAAGACATTGTGAGCTACACGACTTGCGTGTTGTACATGGTGCGTCCAGACTCCACCAACGTCGAAGCGGCGCACGTCGCCGGCCGTAACGCCGAGCTGTTTCGCGGCAAGAGTATTCCGTCAGGCGCGGGCATAACCGGCTGGGTCGTTGCCAATCGGCAGCCGATGCATAACTGCGATCCGCGTCTCGACTTTGACGTGCTCAAGCTGGCGCCGCCCGAGACGTACCGAACAGCGATTGTATTTCCGCTCATAAAGGGAGAAGCGCTGCTCGGCGCGCTTGCGCTTTACTCGGCCGACCTCGCGACTTATACCGGAGATCATTTGAGGCTCATGGAATCGGTAGCAAAGCTCGCTTCCGACGCCATCGCCAACGCCACTCATCACGAGGTAGCGCAAACGAGCGCGCTCACCGATCTGTTGACAGGACTTCCAAACGCCCGCGCTTTGAGATATCGGTTCGAGGAGGAGGCCGACCGCGCCCGACGACATAGCGACGGCTTCGCGGTGATGATGATGGACCTTGACGGCTTCAAGGCGGTAAATGATAAGTTGGGGCATCAGGCGGGCGACAGGCTTCTGAGAGAGCTGGCAGTCTTGTTGCTGTCGCTCGTTCGTTCATCGGATTTCGTGAGCCGGTACGCCGGCGACGAGTTCGTCGCGATTCTGCCGGTTGGCAGTGATGAGATTGAGGAGCTTTCGCATCGAATGCAGGGAATGATCGACTGTCACAATTTTGGCGGCGCGGGCTCAAATCTATTTGTAGGGATGAGCGTAGGCTGGGCGAGCTTCGGCACAGACGGCGAGACGCTCGACGAGTTGTTACTCGCGGCCGACCGCGCGATGTACGCTGACAAAAAGCGCCGGAAGGGGTTATATGTTGAACCACCCGCTGCAGCGACCGGCGATATGCGTCAATACAAGATCATGTGATTACTGAGAGATGAGCGAGCCTCCGCCTCCAAGCGAAGAGCTGATTCGACTGCTGTCGCGTTACGACCTCAAAGTCGGCGAGCTGGGATTGGCATTGCGCGCGATGATTCTGGAAGAGGCGCCGTTTGCGTCGGAGAGGATTTTTGAAACATACGCGCTCGCGCTCGTCTACTCTATTACTGACAAATGGAGGGATACTTTTTGTCACGTAGTGGTGTACACCAAACACGTGAATCTCGGCTTCAACCGAGGTGCAGAACTCGACGACCCTGACGGGCGGCTGGAGGGATCAGGCAAGATTATCCGGCATTTGAGAGTCGAGCGACCGGAAGACTTGAGGCAGCCCCATCTTCGCCGCTTCATTCGAGCGGCAATCAAACACGCAAAGTCCGTCGCAACTGAGAGGCCGAAAGCGAAGCGCTCGGCGAAGAAGGTTCTCTAGTGACGCGTTGGGTTCTCGTCGACCTCGGCGCTGATCAGCAGTTTCCTAAGTCGCAGCTCGTATAACGCTTCTTCCATCTCTTCTGCGACTCGGCTGTTGGGCGCGTTCTCTGAATTCCGAATCCGTTCATCAGTTATCTCATCGGACAGAGCGCGTATGAGCATGTTCACAAGATCCAGTTCCTGACTCCCACTAACGCTGTTTAGCATAACGATTCGCCTTTTGCCCTCTCTTAAGAGTGATTGTGAGCCCCTTTTGCGATGCTGTTGCTCGCGTGAGAGGCCGCGAAGTCATCGGCAATGCCTGTGCCGGACGAGCGCAGGAGATCGGCGGCGCTAATCGTTGCAGCTACGCAGCCCTGGATAGGTATCACCCGCGCAGGTAGCAATCGTTGTCAGCGCCTTGCTGACACATCGCGTGACTCGCATTTATGGCGATTTGCGGTGAATAACAAGAAGGCTCAGAATTTCCTGCAACGGCTCTGCCTCTCGCTCGCGTCAATATCGTCGAACGCGTCACACGAATCGGTAACTGAATCGCATTTTCAGTGAGGCTCCTGCAGCACGACCGCCACCCAAAAATACGCGCCTGCCATCTCGACTGCTTAAACATCTCTATTTGCGCGGCCCCGCATCGCTGATGACGGCGACAATCCGTGACTCAAGTATGTGCCAGAAGCCAGGCTTATCGATCAGTGCGCAGACGCCGCGTGCTGCTCATAGGCCTTAGTTTCGAGAATCTTCTTGATCTCGCGAACCGTAAGCTCAAGCTCCTCGTCCCTCGAATAGAAATGCGGAGCGACGCGAATGCCAGCGCCCGGACGATAGTCGACTAGAAAATCGCGACGCAGCAGTTCGGTCGTCACCTGCTGTCCGTGCGGAACATCAATAACAACCGTCCCGCCGCGCTCTTCGGCATTCTTCGGACAGTTGACCTTGAAACCTGCGTCTTCGGCGATCTCGATTAAGCTAGTCGTTTGACCGATCGACTTCTCTCGAATTTTTTCAACGCCGATCTGATTCACGATCTCGTAGCCCGACGTCGCGGCGTACATAGCCGGCACGCTCGGAGTGCCATTGAGAAAGCGATAGATATTGTCGGCGTACTTGTTGGGCCCGGCTTCAAACGCAAAGGGATTCTCGTGCGCCAGCCAACCGGTCACACGCGGCTCGAGCTTCGACCACAAGTCGCGCCGAACGTAAAGATAGCCGGCACCCGGCCCGCCGCAGAGCCACTTCACCGATCCCCCGGTCGCAAAATCCAAGCCGATCTCTCGCACGTTGATGGGCACCGTCCCCGCTGATTGATAGATGTCCGCGACAACCATCGCGCCGACCTCGTGCGCGCGCGCGGTGATCGCTTTGAGGTCCTGAATAAACGAGCTGCGGAAGATGACGTGCGACGCGCTCACCAGCAGCGTTTCTTCGTCAATCGCTTCAAGCATACGCTCGAGCGGCACTGTCATTCCGTCGTCTGAAGGGACGGTTACAAACCGCGCGCCCTCGCGCTCGAGCGCGTGGTAGATGTACAGATTCGACGGGAAGTTCAAGCTCTCGGAGACGATCTTGTTTCGCTTGCCCGTGAAGTCGAAACAGGAAGCGATGACCGACTGGCAGACCGAAACGTTCGGATGCATGACGACCTCGCCTTCGCCTGCGCCGATAATTTTGCCGATCATGTCCCCGATCGTCGTCGCCATCATCCACCAGCCTTCTTCCCAGGCGCGGATGCCCCGCGTGGACCACATATCAGCGTATTGCTGTAGCCGCTCGCGCGTGCGACGCGGCATTGCGCCCAGCGAATGACTGATCATGTAGACGGTGTTGTCAAGGATCGGAAATTCCTTTCTCCACTCCAAAAGCTCGTCCATAAAGCCTCCCTTTAAAGATCGAGGATAGAAGATCGCCGCGATCCTCTATCCTCGATCCTCTATCTCGCCGCTTTTCTTGCTCAGAAACGTTCGCACTTCCCAGAGCTCCGGGAAAAACTTTCCCTCGACGGTCGTTTTCAAATAAGCAGCGCCTTCGCTTCCGCCGGTGCCGGTCTTGGTGCCTATCATGCGCTCGACCATCTTTATGTGGCGCAGCCGCCACATCGAAAACATCTCGTCGTATTCAATCAAACTCTCCGCCAACAGGAACAACGAATAGTGTCTTTCAGCATCCTGATAGATCTGTTTAAGAGCCTCGATACGATTCTGATGCGCTTCGGCTTCGCCGTCGTCTCGAGGCAGGCTAAACCCGCACCTCCAAAGCAATCCGTAGAACGCGTCGCCGACCGAAGGTTGCTCGAGCCGCCGCTCGAGTCGCGCATACTCTTCCGAACCCGACTTGTAGCTCTTCAGGTACCGGCGGTCTTTCAATCCAGAGACATACTCAAGCTCGCGGAATTGATGTGACTGAAATCCGCTTGCGGGCAACAGGTGATCGCGAAACGCCAGGAAGTCGGTGGGGATCATCGTCTCGAGCACGGCCACCTGACTCACCAGAATGCGCTCAATCTCGATGCATCGCCGCACCAGCCTGTGAGCTGCCAGCGGCTCATCGTTGTTCAACCGCTCGATTATGGAATCCAGCTCGTGCAGCAGCTCTTTGAACCACAACTCGTAGACCTGGTGGATGATGATGAACAAGGTCTCATCATGCTGCGGTGGATCGGAAAGCAACCGCTGAAGCGAAAGTAGTTCGCGAATATGGAGGTAGCCGCCGTAGGTCAGCCGCTCTTCGCCTTCCTTCAGTGGTAATCCGAAAGACATCAAATAGTCCTTTGTACTCCGTCCTTGGTCATTGAGCCGGTTTTGTTGAACACTGGTGCCCGCTTCTCCTTGAACGCCTCGTACGCTTCACGGAAATCGGGACCCAGCATGCAAATAGCCTGCGCCTTGGACTCGGCCTCCAGAGCCATTTCCAGGCTCATGTCAAGCTCGCGATTTAGCGCGCCCTTGGTCATCGCCAGCGCGAACGACGGGCCCGCTGCAAGCTGCTCGGCCCACCGAATCGTCTCTTTTTCAAGCTCATCCGCAGCAACGACTTTGTTGTACAACCCGATGCGTTCAGCCTCTTCGGCGCTGACGAAGTCGCCGGTGAAGAGCAGCTCCGAAGCTTTGCTCAATCCCACAACCTTAGGCAAAAGAAATGCGGCGCCCATGTCCGCGCCCGCGAGTCCAACCTTGACGAAGAGGAACGCTATCTTTGCAGTGTCGGCTGCTATGCGCAGATCACACGCGAGCGCGATCACAGCGCCGGCGCCCGCAACTGTCCCATTGAGCGCGGCAATCACAGGCTTGTCGAGCGCTCGAATGCTTCGTATCACATCGCACGTCATCCGCGTGAACTCGATCAGTCCGTTGATATCGCGTTTGAACAACTCGCCGATTATCTCTTCGACGTCACCGCCCGAGCAGAAGCCTCGTCCGCGTCCAGTGATGACTACTGCCCGCAAGTCCTCGCGACCCCGAAGCGAAGTCAGCGTCTCGTTCAGCTCGTGATAGACTTCAACCGTAAGCGAATTGAGTCGATCGGGCCGGTTGAACGTAATAACCGCGACCGCGCCCCGTTCCTCATACAAGAAGCTCTTAGGATTCGGTCTTGTCATCCCTGCTTGATTCGCCGCTGCTTTCTTCGCCACTAATTTTTTCGTCGCTGCTTTCTTCGCCGCCTTTTTCCGCAGGCGCGGCTTCGGTAGCCTTCTTTTCCGCCTCTTGCGCGCCAACGGGCAACACAGCCATCGCTTCTATCTCAACCTTGGCCAGATCCTCGAGCAAGCTGCTGACCTCAACCAGCGCCATCGCCGGAAAGTGCTTGCCCATGAGCTGGCGATAAGCGGAGCCCACGTCGCGGAGACGAGCCTTGTATTCTTCCTTGTCGGTAACGAAGATCAGCAGCCTGGCAATGTTCGCCGGTTCTCCTCCCGCCTCGCGCAGGACGGCGAGCACGTTTTCGAGCGCCTGGGCGAATTGCTCGGCGAAGTCATCGCTGACGATTCGCCGCTCGCGGTCCCAGCCTATTTGTCCCGCAATGAACAACAGCGAGCCGCCTTCAAACAAAATCCCGTTGCTATAACCGCTCGGCTGACCCAAAGCCTCCGGATTAATTATCGACGCTTTCATCAGCGCTCACTTTCACTGCTCAATCGGTTTCAGCCCGCTGTACTCTTTGAGCTCCCAACTCGCGCCTTCTTTTGAAGTGCGCCTGACCAGCCCCAATCCGGGAGCGTAATAATCGATCGTGTAGCCGTCTCTGATTTTGCGCGTGATCTTCACGGCTTTGAACGTACCTGCTGCGGTGGTTACTTCCTCCGGCCCCGACACTTCGAAGACGACTACCGTCACATCGTCGCTCACGATTGGAGCTTGGCCGGGCGTGTGCGACACTTGACGGAACGCGTGCTGCCAGGTTGCGCCCTTTCTCGAGATCGTTTCGGGATCGGCCATCATCAGCGAATTCTCGCGATAATTAAAGTCGGTGTTAGAGTGATGTTCGCCGGCGACGAGAGTATCGAACGTTTCCGACAGGACCCTAACTGCGCCGTCGTCGCAAACATATTTGCCTTCGGACGACTGAATGATTTGCATTCCGCCGCTGCGGTCGACTATTTGCGCACGCTCGACGAAGACCTTGCGGCCAGCTTCGTTCGCACTGTCGACGACGACTGTTCTGTCGGCAACCGCCCCGCTGGGATAATTGATCACGTACTTGGCTATCGATCCGGGCACAAGCGGGTAATAGGGATTGCAAGGTTTGAACCGCGGGTCAACGGCTTCCGCCGGTTTGAGCGGATCCGGCACTTTGGGGATCCCGGCTTTGTTGCTATTGCCATTGCCATTCCCGGCTCGGTTGGCATTGGCATTGTTGTCGACTCCGCTGCAACTGCTAAGCGCCATTGCGGCCAGCGCTATGCTTGCTAAAATCACTCGCATCAACCAGTATTCCCTTTCGGCTTTGTCCGATAAACTTTAGTTTGTCGTTTCGCTCGCATCGTGTTCGCTGCAAGTTCGCGACAAACTAGAAATTTATCGGACTTTTAGCAAATCAACTTATCACAAGGAGCGAGAGAATGGGAACAAGAGACGCGCGCGTGGACGCGTACATCTCAAAGTCGGCCGATTTCGCCAAGCCGATACTTACTCATCTCAGAGAGCTGATTCACCAGGCCTGTCCGAGCATTGAAGAGACGATGAAATGGAGTTTTCCTCACTTCATGTACAAAGGAGAACGCGACAGGCAGTCTCGCATATTGTGCAGCATGGCTTCGTTCAAACAACACTGCGCATTTGGGTTCTGGCATCCCGAGATGAGAGGGCGCCAGGGCGATCAAACGGAACAAGCGATGGGCCAATTGGGGCGCATCGCCAGTCTTTCTAACCTTCCAAAAGACAAGACTCTGATTGGCGACGTCAAAGAGGCAATGCGATTACACGACTCCGGGGCAAGACCCAAGCCGACGGCAAGGCCACGCGGAGAAAAGACGCTCAACGTACCGGATTATTTGATGGCGGCGCTCAAAAAGAACAAGAAAGCGTTATCAACGTTCGAGTCGTTCAACTACTCGAACAAGAAGGAATATGTGGACTGGCTGATGGAAGCAAAGACCGGAGAGACCAGGTCAAAGAGGCTGGCTACGGCTGTCGACTGGATGTCGGAAGGCAAGACGCGAAACTGGAAATACGTTAGAAGATGATCGAGCCCGACTGTCATTAGTCCCCTCGTCGGAGGAGGTGTATACTTGCTTGTTCGCGCGCTTGGCCCGAACTGAAATTTTGAGGCCCGATATTTCGAAAAGGAGAAGTTCGATGATCCGAAGAGTACTTACACTGGTTGTTCCTCTAACATTTCTGTTTGGTATTGAAGCATCCGCTCAAACCGTCGATGAGCTGGTTAAGAAAAGCATCGACGCGCGAGGCGGGATCCAAAAACTCAAAGCCATAAAAAGCATAAAGGCCAGCGGCAAGCTGACGACGCAAGGGATCGAGATTCCAGTTACGCTTCAGCAGAAGCGGCCCGCATTGGTGCGGATGGACATGACGTTTCAAGGCAAGTCGATGGTCCAGGCTTATGACGGCGACACAGGTTGGAAGATCGATCCGTTTCAGGGTTCCTCCGATCCTGAAAAGGTGGCGGGCGATGAACTGAAAGACCTCCAGGAGCAAGCCGACATCGACGGTTCACTGGTCGATTACAAGGAAAAAGGCCACAGCGTTGAGTTGGTCGGCAAAGAAGACATGGAGGGCACTCCAGTTTACAAGCTGAAGCTCACGCGCAAGAACGGCGACGTGCGCGACATCTATATCGACGCCGCGAACTATCTCGAGCTGAAGGTGACCGCCAAGCGCAAGACTCCCGGCGGCGAGATCGAGATCGAGCAATACTCGGGCAATTTCAAGCCTGTGAACGGCGTGTTGTTTCCATTCTCGATCGAGAGCAAGGTGAAGGGGCAGACAGTCGCGCAGATCACGATCGAGAAGATCGAAACCGATGTTGCAATCGACGATTCGGTGTTCAAGATGCCGGCCAAGCCGCAGGAAAAGCCGAAGCCTGAAGAGAAGAAGCCGCCCGCGCAGAAGTATTAAATCATAGAACAGGTGCGAATATCGGCAGCCCTCCGATAGGAGGCCATGTTTATAGGTACCGCGCGAATGGCGGTCGCCCTCCGCAAGGAGGGCCATGTTTTCCCGCCGGGTTCTCCTTCTTATTTAATGAAGTTGTCGATTATACTCACGCCGATTTACCAACAACGGGGGGTGAGGCACTTCAAGAGCGAGTATCTGACTCTGCCGCGGAAATTCGACATCGCTTATGATCCAGAATACGTGTTCGAGTTCTCTAGTGACCAACAGGGTAGCCAATGAGACCGACGGACATGGCCCTCCTAACGGAGGGCGACCCATATTCGCGCGGTTCTATAAACATGGCCCTCCTAGCGGAGGGCGTTCAACGGCGACGTTGCTGCTGCTGCGCAGACCCTGGTCTGCGATGAAATCAAGCGATAGTTTGCGAATAGAGGACACACCTATGACAACGCAACTTATGCGTCTTACTCTTTTGTGGATATTGGTCAGCGTTGCAATGAACACGAGCAGTCGAGCTCAAACTACTGTCAAGCTCGACTCAAATAGTTTCGGCGCGATTGAAGCTCGACACATCGGACCCGCGGTTACAAGCGGGCGCATCGCCGCCATCGACGGCGTAGCGAACGATCCGCGAATCATTTACGTCGGCAGCGCGGGCGGCGGAGTTTGGAAGTCGATCAATGCCGGCACGACCTTCAAGCCAATTTTCGATAAGTACACTCAATCGATCGGCGCAGTGACCGTCGATCAGGCTCACCCGGACACGGTTTGGGTCGGCACCGGTGAGTCCTGGACTCGCAACAGCACGTCTGTCGGAACGGGCGTGTACAAAACGACTGACGCCGGCGACACGTGGAAGCTCATGGGACTCGAAGACTCGGAGCGAATCGCGCGCATCGTCGTCGATCCCAAAAACTCGGATGTGGTTTATGTTGCCGCAACAGGGCATCTGTGGAACGGCAACGATCAGCGGGGCGTCTACAAAACTACCGACGGCGGCAAAACGTGGCAACGCGCTTTGTTCGTCGATAAAGACACCGGCTGCTCGGACATTGCGATCGATCCTCAAGAGTCAAACGTTGTTTACGCCGGGATGTGGCAGTTCCGCCGCAAGCCTTACTTCTTTACGTCGGGCGGCCCGGGAAGCGGACTCTACAAGAGCACCGACGCAGGCAAGACGTGGAAGAAACTAACCAAGGATCTGCCCGAAGGCGAGCTTGGAAGAATTGCGATTGCGGTCGCCCCAACTCGCGCGAATCTTGTATACGCCATCATCGAGGCCAAGCAAACGGGGCTTTATCGTTCGGAAGATCTCGGCGAGACTTGGACGAAGGTCAGCTCGTCGGGGAGCGTAAAGGGGCGTCCGTTCTACTTCGCGCGAATCTTGGTTGATCCAAAAGATTACAATCGGCTCTACAAACCCGACTTCGCGCTCGGGGTCAGCACCGATGGCGGACAATCTTTTGCCCAACGCGGCGGACGCTCGCACGGCGACTATCACACGGTCTGGGTGAATCCTCAGGACACGTTTCAGGTTTACGTCGGCACGGACGGCGGTGTGTATCAGTCCAGCGACAAAGCAAACACGTTCAAGTTCTGCAGCAGCCTTCCGGTAGGTCAGTTCTATCACGTCAGCTTCGATATGGAGCAGCCATACAATGTGTACGGCGGATTACAGGACAACGGGTCGTGGATGGGGCCTTCGCAGAAGTCCGGGGGCATTCAGAACAAAGATTGGCGCAACGTCGGATTCGGAGACGGCTTTCACGTTTGGGCCGATCCGCTCGACCACGACATCGTCTACAGCGAGTTTCAGGGCGGGCAGGTTCTGCGTTTTCACAAATCGACCGGTGAGCTCAAATGGATAAAGCCGCTGCCGAAACAAGGCGACCCGAAGTATCGCTTCAACTGGAACACCGCACTCGGACTCAGCCCGACAAACAAGAAGGTAATCTACATCGGCGCGCAGTTTCTGTTTCGCTCGACCGACCGAGGCGAGTCCTGGGAGCGCATCTCAAACGATCTGACTACGAACGATCCCCAAAAACAGAAACAAGAAGAGTCGGGCGGATTGTCGCTGGACAATTCATCAGCGGAGAATCACTGCACGATTGTTGCCGTCGCCGAATCGCCGCTTGATGAGAAGACGATCTGGGTCGGCACTGATGACGGAAACTTGCAAGTCACTCGCGACGGCGGCAAGTCATGGACAAATACGGTTGGAAACATCGTCGGCCTGCCAAGCAACACCTGGTGCACGAGCGTCGAACCTAGCCGTTTCGATCGCGCGGCCGCTTATGCGACGTTCGACGGGCATCAGACCGGAGACATGAAAGTCTATGTCTTCAAGACGACAGACTACGGCAAGACGTGGAAGTCGCTTGCGACCGATTCGGTCAAGGGCTACGCGCACGTGATTCGCGAGGATCGAGTGAACCGCGATCTGCTTTTCGTCGGAACCGAGTTCGGATTGTTCGTTTCAATCGACGGCGGAGCGCAGTGGGCGCAGTTCACCGGCAACCTGCCGCCGGTCGCCGTTCGTGACATCGCGATTCATCCGCGCGAAAACGACTTGATACTGGCGACTCACGGGCGCGGGATTCTGATCATCGACGACATCACTCCTCTGCGGCAGATCAACTCGAAGATACTCGAATCGACGGCCTACGTGATGGAGTCGCGGCCCTCGCCGATCACAAATCCTACTGGCGCGCAGGAATTTCCAGGAGACGGCGACTACATCGGGCCAAATCCTCCCGAGTCTGCGACGATCACTTACTACCTGAAAGAACGTCACGTGTTCGGCGATTTGAAGATCGAGGTTTACAACTCGGAAGGCAAGCTTGTGACGACGCTGCCGGCGGGCAAGCGCAAAGGCATCAATCGAGTTCAGTGGTTCATGCGACAGAAGCCGCCCAAGGTCCCGCCTTCGCCGAACCTCGCAGGTCCCGCGCTGTTCGGCCCGATGGTTCCCGAGGGCGTCTACACGGTGAAGCTGATCAAGGACAAAGAAACTTTCACCGGTCAGGTTAAAGTCATCGCCGATCCGAAATCAGTGCATTCGGTTGCCGACCGCGCTCTTCAACAACAGACGGTGAGAAAACTTTACGATATGCAGGAGCGGCTGGCGTTCATCGACGACCAGGTGACTGACACGCGCGACAAAGCGAAGGACCGCGCGAAGAAACTTGAAGGCGACTCGGCTGCAAAAGAGCTCGAAGCATTCGCCGATAAACTCGATGCTTTGCACAAGACTCTCGTTGCGACCAAGGAAGGCGCGATCACCGGAGAAGAGCAGCTTCGTGAACGAATCGTGGAGTTATATGGTTGGGCTAGCCAGTACGGCGGCCGTCCTACGCAATCACTGCTCGATCGAGTTCCGGTGCTGGAAAGAGAGATCGACTCGAAGAATGCCGAATTTGAAGCGATCATCGGAAAGGATCTCGCCGGGGTGAACGCCAAGCTCGCAGGCAAGAAGCTTGATCCGATCAAGGTGATGACCAAGGAAGAGTATGATAGGAAGCAGGAGAAGTAAGTCACATCACTCAGGGTTATCCGGCTGAAGAATGTTTGACTCAATTTAGCTTTCCCCGACTCTTGAATCCGAAGGAGTTCTGCGTCCCCGTCCGCTACAAGTCCCAATATCGAATCCCTAAGGGCAGCCGCACGTAGACGTGAACTGAATGGTCCAAGTATCGTGCGATACAACTTTCTCAAGGATCGGCCAATTTTTGCTTTCATCTTTCGGTTTCTTCTTAGTGCGTAGCTACCGTAAGAGATTATCGGTCGCCTTGGCGCGCAACAACGGCCACGCCGTGCGGGTCTAAGATTGACCCTAGAACTCTG
>DASXSR010000132.1:0-25687 GCA_036505875.1 Blastocatellia bacterium
CGATCTCGGTCATGTTGATCTGACCCGGTTGGGATCCAATCGCGTTCGTCAGGACATGAACTGGATTGTGCATTTTGCCGATCCACAATCCGCCGACAGTCCACAGCTATTGCTCGATGCATTGGCATCCAGCAGCAAAAAGGGCAGTGCGGTGTTGGTCGTGGCCGTCGTCTCCCCCGAGCAATTGGCCAAAATGGCACCCTTGCCGGTGAATATTGAAAACGCGGCTCTCGCCTGGGCCGACGACATGGAGGGTGTTTGGAGAAAGACTTTCGCGGCAGAGGCGACGCCGGCCACCTACATAGTTCGAGCGACCGGTCAAATCGTGTGGCGGCAGATGGGCAAAAGCGACCCGTCAATTCTCACTGCGGCCTTTGACGAACACCTCATGTCCGGTGGGCAACTGGGCTGGCAGATGTTGCAACTGGCTGTACAAGCAGGTGAACCTGCACCCGATTTTCTTTTTGAATACGAGTCGGGCCAGGAGATAGCTTTACGGAAATTGCGAGGGCGTCCGGTGCTGGTGACGTTTTGGAAATGGTGGTCACCATCCTGCCTATCGGAACTGCAGGCCCTCCAAAAACTGCACGATACAACTACAAATGAAGGATTGATCGTCCTCGCGATCCATGATGGCGAGGATCAAGAACAGGCGCCCGCTCTATTCAAGGAGCAAGGTTTTACCTTTCGCCTTATTCTTGACACGGCGCGAAACATCTCCAATCTGTATGGTGTGTGTGGTTGGCCCACGACGATGTCTATCGATGAGGACGGAGTCGTGGATGGCATCCAGTTCGGCCTCGCCTGAATCTCTGCGTACTACGGATCATCTTCATCAACATCGCTGCGGATCAAGGGGGCTCCCTCCCCTTTGTTCTCGACCTGCGAACCACCATCAATACGCTCCCACAGGTCCCGCAGCGTGGAGAGTCCTTCGCTTCTTTTACGACTGAGTCTTCATCGGTCGTCTCGGCCGATCTCGCACCAGTCTCACCAGCGGTACTGCCAGCTCTTTCGCACGATCGAAGAAGGTGATTGCCTGTGCGCCCGAGTTCCACCTGAACGTCTTGCCTGGCATCCTGAGTCATAGCAATGCACTCCGACACTGCGGACCGGAGACGTCGGTTCAACTTCTCATGAGCGTCTCGGTGAAGAAATAGCCGACAATTCGTGGTTCTTGCGCTGATTGATGACAGCGATAACAATCAGCATAACGAGCGCGCCGCTCGAATCTAGCAGCGAATCGAGTATCGATGCGCCGCGCGTTCGCGTGAAAGCCTGGTGTAACTCATCCAAGAGCGCCCAACCCATTGCCGCGATGAACGAGTACGCCGCCCATCTGAATCTCCAGCGCGCAGGGTCGCCGCTCCTAAATGCCCTGAACAGCAGCGCGCCCAGTACCGCGTACTCGACAAAGTGCGCCGACTTTCGAACGACGTAATTAAAAGAGGCCATCGCATGCTTGCTCGCGTGAGGAGAGAGCAATAAGAAGGCTTTTTCGATTACGCTGCGCGTGTTCTCGGCTGAGAACACATCGGTGGAGAAGTAATACATCACCGCAAGCATCATCGCGACTGGCATCCAGTACCAGATCAAGCGAGTGGCAATTGGAGGTCGCGTAACTCTTATGCTCTCATCCATCGCGATCTCATCATAACAGAAAAGAGGCGCATTAGAAGGTAAAAGGCAAGAGTAACAACAGGTTAGCCAGCCCCTTCAAGCGCCCGCGCGCCCGACACCACTTCGATGATCTCCCGAGTGATCGAGGCCTGGCGCACACGATTCATATTCAAAGTGAGACTCTCAATCACTTCGCCGGCGTTCTTGGAAGCCGAATCCATCGCGGTCATTCGCGCGCCGTGTTCGCTGGCCACCGATTCCAACAACGCGTAGAAGATCTGCGTCTCGACATAGCGCGGCAGCAGAGTTCCGAATATCTGGGCTGGCGGCTGCTCGTAAATGTAATCGAGTCGGACTTCACCATCTGACGTACGCCTTGTCTCAGGCGCCGATGTCTCGCTCAATGCTTCCGCGCTGATCGGCAACAGTTGATTCACGGTTACCCGCTGCGACAGCACCGACTTGAATTCGTTGTAGATCAAAAACACCTTGTCAATAGTCGAGCCTTCAGCCGAATACATCTCCATCAGGTCGCGCGCAATCGCCGCGGCGTCTTCGTGATCTACCGTGCGGGCGGTTACATTCACATACTCGCGCAGGATTTTGTTCGACCGGCGGCGGAAGAAGTCGCGACCCTTACGGCCTATCGTGACCAGTTCGACGGTCTTCCCCGAGTGCCGGCGAATGAATTGCTGAGCCGCTTTGTTCAGGTTTGTGTTGAACGCTCCGCACAAGCCCTTGTCGGCGGTCACGAGCGCAACAACCAGATGCTGATCGCCTCGCTCATCGAGAAGCGGGTGATGAAAATCGCCGGCGCGCGCTGCCAGGCGTCCAAGCACGCGCATCATGGTGTTGGCGTACGGGCGCGCGGCGACCACCCGTTCTTGCGCGCGGCGGAGTTTTGCCGCGGCTACCATCTTCATGGCGCGAGTTATCTTTTGCATGTTGCGCACCGAGCGAACTCGCCTGCGAAGGTCTTGAAGATTCGCCATAGCTGGGTGTTGGGGGGTTGGGGGATAGGGGATGGGGCCTGATCCAACCCCCAACCCCCGATCCCCAACCCCTGTTCTAGTCTGCTGCTTGAGCCCCGGCCGCTTCCGAGGTGAATCTCTCCTTGAATTCGGTTACCGCGGCCCGCGCCTCAGTTTCAATCTCGTCATCCAGCTTCTTTCGCTCTCGAATCTTCTCAAGCAGATCGGCGTGAGTGTTTTCCAGAAACGATAGCAGGCCCTGATTGAACTTTTTCAAATCACTCACCGCGATGTCGTCGACCAGGCCCTTGGTCGCGGCCCAGATGATCAACACCTGCTGTTCGATGGGCATCGGTGAATACTGAGGCTGCTTGAGTATTTCAGTCAGCCGCTGCCCCCGATTGAGTTGTGCCTGCGTCGCCTTGTCGAGGTCCGAGCCGAACTGGGCGAACGCGGCGAGGTCGCGATACTGCGCAAGCTCGAGTCGCAGTGTGCCGGCGACCTGTTTCATCGCCTTGGTTTGAGCCGAACCCCCTACTCGGCTCACAGAGTTGCCGACATCGATTGCAGGACGCACGCCCGAGTGGAACAGATCCGCCTCTAGAAATATCTGACCGTCGGTAATCGAGATGACGTTCGTCGGAATGTACGCCGAGATGTCGCCTGCTTGAGTCTCGATTACCGGCAACGCGGTAAGACTCCCGCCTTTTAGCTGATCGGAAAGCTTGGCCGCGCGCTCGAGCAACCTGGAGTGAAGGTAGAACACATCGCCCGGATACGCCTCACGTCCGGGAGGTCGCTTCAACAAAAGCGAGATCGATCGATACGCCCACGCGTGCTTGGAGAGATCGTCGTAAACGCACAGGACATGCTGGCCGCGGTCGCGGAAGTATTCCCCCATCGCGCACCCTGCGTAAGGCGCGATGTATTGCATTGCGGCAGGGCTCGAAGCTGACGCATCGACAATTGTGGTGTACGACATCGCGTCGTAATCGTCGAGAGTCTTCTTAACCTGCGCGACAGTTGATTCTTTTTGGCCGATCGCGACGTAGATGCAGATGAGATCTTTGCCTTTCGAGTTTATGATCGCGTCGATAGCGATTGCGGTCTTGCCCGTCTGACGGTCACCGATTATCAGCTCGCGTTGGCCGCGTCCAATGGGCACCATCGAGTCGATAGCTTTCAACCCGGTGAGCATAGGCTCCCGAACCGGTTGGCGATCCATAACGCCGGGCGCGATGCGCTCGAGGGCGTTGAACTTGTCCCCGGTATCGATCGGCCCTCGTCCGTCAAGCGGGCGGCCCAGCGGATCGACCACACGCCCGATTATCTCTTCGCCGACTGGAACCGACATGATTCGCTTGGTGCGGCGGACCTCGTCGCCCTCCTTGATGTTTTCATAAGCGCCAAACAACACGGCGCCGACCTTGTCTTCTTCGAGGTTGAGCGCGATGCCGGCGACCTCGTGCGGCAGCTCGAGCAACTCGCCGGCCATGACCCGTTCGAGCCCGTAGATCTCGGCGATGCCGTCGCCGGTTTGAATCACGGTGCCGACTTCGGTCACCTCGACGCTCGTATCGTAACCCTCGATTTGCTGGCGTATGATCTTACTTATCTCTTCGGCTTTGATTGATTCCATGTTGTCTCCTGGAAAAGGACTTGAGGGACGCAAAGGACACAAGAGACTTAAGGGCTTTCACCGCGCTTGAGTCGCTGTTTGATTTCCTGAAGTTGGGTACGGACTGAACCGTCATAAACGACTGAACCGACCCTGGTTACAAGGCCGCCGACCAATGAAGGATCCGTTTTGAATTTGAATTCGACTTTCTTGCCTGTCCTTTTCTCGAGAGTCCTTCCGAGCTTCTTCTGTTCAGCCGAACCAACTTCAGCAGCTGTTATAACTTCAGCAATGATAAGACCTTTGCGCTTGTTCATCTCACGCTGATACTGCTCGTAGACTTCCGGGAGATGATGCAAGCGGTAATGGCTCAGCATCGTGCGCAAGAGATTAGCCGTTAAAGTCTCAGCGCGAACGCGGCCAGCTTCGGACTCTTTCAAAGTAGTGGTTTTGTGATCAGGCAGCACTCGATCGATCAGCGCATCGACCACTCGGCGTTTGTCGCGCAGCGAAATAATCGGGCTGGCTAACGTCTCGCGGAGTTCGCGGCTTGATTCGATCATCCCCGAAAACAGCCGCAAGTTGGCGTCGATCTGCTCGACCTGATCGTGCTTCTCTGCCACGTCAGCCAGCGCCTCTGCATATCGACGCGCAACCGCTATCACGCTCATTTGCCGACTCCTTCAAGCTCGTCGATAAACTTGTTCACCATCCGGGCATTGTCCTCCGGGCGAATCTCGCGACGGATGATCGACTCAGCAATTGCAACCGACTGTTCGGCAACGAAAGCCTGCAACTCGCTTCTGGCATTTCTCATTGCGCCTTCGATCTCGCGCTTGGTCATCTGCCGGATCTTGTCGGCGTCCGCCTCGGCGGCTCGTTTTATGCGTTCAGCTTCGCGAGCGCTCTCGCGTTCTGCGTTCGCCCTTATCTCGGCGACTTCCTGATCAAGCCGGCCCAGACGCGCTTCAAGCTCGGCCAGCCGCTCCTGCGCCTCTTGCTTGTCACGCTTAGCTTGCTCGAGTTCCTTGGCTATCCTGGCGGCCCGGCTGTCGAATACCTGCCCGATCTTTATTTTGTTCCGGAGGATGTAAACGAGTATGAGGACGAATATTAAGAGGTTGATCACCCTCCAGAGAGTAAGGTTGCTCAACAACCCGCCGCTCTCCGACTGCTCGGCCAGCAAAAGAACTGGTCGGACTAATAACTCAAGAGTCAATCGGCTCCTCCCACCGCTCGCCCCAAAACAGTTTGCGAAATGCGCTCGGCAATCGCCCGCGTTTCGCGTTCAAGTGCCCTTCGCGCCTGGGCAACTTGTGATTCGATCTCTGTTTTTGCTCGCTCGATCTCCTCCCGCGCGTGCTGCTTAGCTTCTTCGATCAGACGGCGACGCTCATCAAGAGCCGCAGCGCGCTGTTGCTCCGTGCGCCGGTAGCTATCAGCGCGCGCCTGACGAATGGTGGCTTCATATTCGGCGAGCTTCGCTTCGTAACGCCGTTGTGCGGCGCGCGCTTCGTTCTCCGAGCCGTCGATCAACGTCTCGCGCTCATCCAACACCCGTCCGATGGGCCTGAACAGGATTCTGTTCATTACAACGACGAAGATGATGAATAAGATCAGTACGAAGACGAGTGAGCCGTCAGGGCTTATGATGTTGCCGCCACCTTCGGCGAAGGCGAGGGTCATCGGAATCAAAGTGCGCGCTCCCTTGTGAGAAAGTTACCGCGAATTCAAGCCACGAAAACTAGCACGGCACAGAAAAAAGTGTCAAGCAAACCGATTTAGAGTGTAACGAGCGCATCAGTTAAGTCCAGAAAGGGGCCTCTATTCGGGTTCGGTATGCAACGCAGCGTCTCGGCGCAATGATCGCGCGATTCGACGCGAAGTTGTCTCGAGCGACTTTGGAACTCGCAACGGAAAGAGCCGCGAACGAAGCGCCGCTTTCTTCTTTTGAAGATGAGCGGCCGCTTGAAGCATCCGACCGCTTTCGGCAAGATGCGCCTTCATAAATTCGCGGCTGGAGACAATGGCGATGATCTCTTCCTCAAGCGCTTCCAAGTCGTGCCAATCGCCTATTCGATCCTGAAGCGTCCTCAGCCAGGCTAGCGCGCGCGACGCATCACCGTAGCCCATCGTGGAGATCACTTCCAGCAAGTACCTCATTCGCTTGGCTGCGATTCTGACCTGATGAAGCTCCGCCGGGTCCGTCGTCGGCTGCGCTTGCGCGACGAGCGCTTGAAACTCCGCCAGTCTCTGATCGAGGCGATCAGCCGCCCACCCAGACATCACTTTCCCATCGAGCATGAAACCGGCTTCGGACTCGGATTTGGTCGATGGCGGTTCCAAACTGAGGGCTACAGATATCTGATTGACATTAATGCCTTCAAGAAATTGCCTCACTCGCGTAGCGTTATTCAGGCGACGCTGTTGAAGCAACGCCTGAACCAATTCAAACTGTTCTCGATGCGCCTGCCGGCGGCCTACGGCTTCCTTCTCGATGAGCTCCAGAAAAACATCGTAGTTCCTGACACGTGAAAGCGTCCGGCGCCAACGACGCAGCCGCCGCTTGAGCTTGCGCACGTTCATCTGACGCTCGAGCAAATCAAGCGAGGCCTGCAGACGTCGCGTCGTGACGCGCATCTTGTGAACCGCGTCGACGTCGTCGGTCTCCAGCACGTCGCGATGATAGCTGCGCAGAAGCTCCAACTGAGAGGGAATTATTTCGAGCAAATGGCGCGATCGTTTCTCGGGTGATGCCGCTTTCAGTTGCGCCGCCGATGCCTGTTCGGCTTCCGCCATGATGTCAGCTTACTATCTCCCCTTTCGAATCGGCAACAATAGTCCGTCGAAACCAAAAACGGGTTGCGCAAATCATCATCATGTTGGCGCCGACTCATGGCGCAGACTTTCATGCAAGAGTTGACTTCCTTGCCTAAAAGTCATTGATTCCCCGATACTAGCTCACCAAATGGACGGAGCGCAGATCAGGACACAAGCACAACAAAACAAACTCACTCCCGCTCAACCTCAACCGTCCAGCGATCACCGCGCTGCCCTGTTCGCAGGATTTCTGGGATGGACGCTCGACGCCTTCGACTTCTTTCTTGTCGTCTTTGCTCTCACGGCGATAGGCAAAGAGTTCTTCCCGGACTTGCCACCACGCCAGGCGGACGCCGCCATCGCGCTTTCGATCACGGTGACACTGGCGTTTCGTCCGGTCGGGGCATTCATCTTCGGACTTCTGGCAGACCGCTACGGCCGGCGATTGCCTTTGATCATCGATCTGATTTTTTACTCGATTGTCGAAGTGCTCTCGGGCCTTGCGCCAAATTATGCTACGTTCATGGTTCTTCGCGCGCTGTTCGGAATAGGCATGGGCGGCGAGTGGGGAGTGGGTGCGTCGCTGGCGATGGAAAAAGTTCCCTCGCGATTGCGAGGCGTCTTTTCGGGGCTGCTTCAAGAGGGATATGCGGCAGGCTATCTGCTGGCGGCGGTTTGTTACTTCTTCGTATTCGAGCGATGGGGCTGGCGGCCGATGTTCTTCATCGGCGGACTGCCGGCATTGCTGGCGCTGTTTGTTCGCGTTCACGTCAAAGAGTCGGAGGTCTGGAAGAAAACCCGCCACGAAAGCTGGGGCAAGCTCGGCCGCGGGATCATCTCTCATTGGAAGCTGTTTGTTTACCTGACAATGTTGATGATGATGATGAACTTCGTGTCGCACGGCACGCAGGACATGTATCCGGCTTTCTTGCAACGGCAGTGGGGTTTCACTCCAAGTCAACGCGCTTCGATTACGGCGCTTTCGATGGTTGGAGCAATTTTGGGCGGAGTCATTTTCGGGTTCTTCTCAGACCGAATCGGTCGCCGCCGGGCGATGATCGTTGCGTTGGTAGCCGCGATACTGGCGATTCCGCTTTGGGCTTATGCGCCGTCGCTGGGACTTTTGGCTACCGGCGCGTTCGTGATGCAGTTCATGGTGCAAGGGGCGTGGGGCATCATCCCTGCGCATCTGACTGAGCTTTCGCCGGATTCAGTGCGAGGCTTTCTGCCGGGATTCGCTTACCAATGCGGCGTGCTTCTGGCAAGCTCGGTGGCTTACATAGAAGCGCTCTTCGCCGAAAGAACGAGTTACGCAAATGCGATGGCGTTGACTGCGGTTACGGTTTTTACGATCGCCGCGGTGATTGCCGCGATTGGACGCGAGCGCCGGGGAATAGAGTTCGGTCTTTAAATGTAGGGCGTCCGTGGCCGCCCCAACAGGATAGAATGAACGAGGCACCTGTCGATAACAATGAACTAAGACTGACCGCGACAACACCGTACGAAGTTCCCGCGTTCGCGCAGGACGATGCGCTTCCTGATCCCGACCGTCCTCGGTGGGGACCGCTGACCGGAATCGTGGTCTGGATCGCAAGCGTCGCTGCGATTATCGTGCTTCCGCTCATCGCTGTGATCGCATGGTATCTAATTCAGTCCGCGCGCGGCGCTCCGCTCCCGAGCCTCGGATCTCGAGACGCATTTTTAGACTGGCTGAAATCACCAACGCTTTTACTGGTTCAAGTCCTGTCAACAATCGTGGCGCATGCGATCACGATTGCCCTTTGCTGGGGGGCAGTGACCTCGCTGGGAAAACGTCGATTTACGACGAGCTTGGGATGGGACTGGGCAGGGCATTCGCTTTGGTATTGGATCGGATTTTCAGGCTGCGTGCTTTTTGGGTTGCTCATAGCTTCGAGACTTTTGTCTCGTGTGTTGCCCGAGTCTGAACAGAATGCATTCTCCGAGTTGTTGAAATCGTCGCAACAAGTTCGCATCGCGGTGGCGGTGCTCGCGACGTTCACCGCGCCGATCGTGGAAGAGACCGTTTATCGCGGCGTGCTTTTCTCTTCGCTGCGCAAGTACCTACGGGCGACACCGACGGTGTTGATCGTAACTTTGATGTTCGTGGGAGTTCACGTTCTGCAGTATTGGGGAGCCTGGGTTTCGATAGCCGGGCTGACGCTGCTGAGTCTGACTCTAACCATCGTGCGCGCGCGGTCCAAATCCGTTCTTCCTTGCGTTGTGATTCATACCTTCAATAACGCGTTCTTCTCAGTGCTGATACTTCTTAACAGAGCGACGTAAGATCACGGCAGCCAAAGGAATCGATTGGCAAAATAATCAGGCGAACGATCAGGGTGCCTCTTGTGAAACTCCAGGTATCGCGCAAGCGCACTTTTGTATCTCAGATCGGATGAATTAATCGCGCGGTGCGGAATCTCTTGAAGGTGCCGCTCGACTTTCCACACGTTGCGCATCGAGAACCGCCAATCGTAGTCGCCGAGCTCGTAGAGATTAGCAACGCCGTAGCCGGTGATCCGCCCGCTTTTGTCGACGTAGGTATCGACATAGCTCATCACCAGATCACGCACCGTGCGAAAGACGGCTTTGCGGCCGTGCAGCCCAATGTCGCGCGAGCGAGCCACGGAACCAAAACGCCCATTTTTCTTGAACAACAGTAGAACATGATCCAGCTTGTCTTGCGACTCGATGCTGACGAAGACCGGGGGAAAGCCGTGCTGTTCGAGAATGACGGCAGCCACGAGCGCGCCTTCGAGGCAATGAGCGCGATTCTCTTGCAGCGCGCGGCGAAACGAATAACAGGTCGCTCCTTCAAGCTCGCGGTTGTAGCGGATAGTCCGTAAGAAGCGCTGCACCTGCTCCGGCGTGCGATTACTTTGGATGGTCTCCCATTCGCGCCTGGTGAAGTCTTTTCTTGATGGTATGGCAACAGGCGGTATGTTGAAGATTTCGCTCGTCTTCATTCCGGTCTAGTTCGGGAGCGCCGGCGGCCTCGCCTGCTCCTCCAACCCTACTTTCAGCGAAGGGTATAAGGCGAGGCCGCCTGCGCTCCCAGGTATTGGTAGACGACGGCCTGCGCATCCGGCATAGGAATCGGGCAGCTGGCGATCAGTCGAAACCGAGCCGGGTTGTCGCGTATCAACCGCTCGAAGTCGCGCTCAACGGGCGCAACCCAATCCGCTTTGTCCAGCCCAGTGCGGACAAGCACATAGTCGCACTCTTCAAGGCGGTCGATCATCCAAGGCTCAACGATCCACCGGACATCTACAATAGGCGCGGCGGCTCGCTCCCTGGTCAACAACCGCGCGTAGAGGGCCACGCTCGAAGGGCTCAGGTAGGGAAGGTTTACCACAACTCCGAGGACCGGTGTCGACGAAGGATCGGCTTCGCGCCCCAAGTTTGAGACTTTTTGGACTACTTCGGGCACGTTCCAATCGTCATTCAGTGGTCGATGGTCGAAGCCATAGTAGTTTCTCGCAAAGACCATCCATCGATACCGCGGCGTGTCGATGGCTGTTCCGAATCCCGGCCTGGGCCATTGCGCATTGAAGAAGCTCACGAGCGCCCACGCCGCGAGAATGGCTACCAGAGCCGATTTCAAGGCGGCAACTATTTTCCTTGTTGGCGCCTTGAATTCGCGCAGCCAGCAAACTGAAAGCACCGCAGCCGCCGGAAGCACGGGCACGGTGTAACGAACGTCTTTGTTGGCGACCAGCGCAAAGCTGATTATCCCGCTCAGCAGCCAGAGGTAGAGTATCGCGCTCTGTTTGCGGCGCCGGAAAAGAGAATAAACAAGACCCACAGCAAACAACACCCCCAGCGGCAGCTGCATTTGCATGCTGATCAGCGCGTGAATGTAAAAGAAATTCGAGTCGAAGCTGAACAGCGGCGCTTCGTTCTCGCTCACGGCAGCGCGCTGATTCTCGCGATAGATGGCAATCACGTCGCGGAAATGCGGCGCGTACCAGACAGCGGCAACCAGGATCAACATCACGACTGCCAGCGCCAGGTTCAAGATCGCTCGACGGTCTCGCGTGCGGATGATTCGAATCGCCACGTACAGACCAGGCAGCACGAAGAAGAAAGCGAAGGTTTGCTTCACGAGCATCCCGAGACCCGCTGCGACCCCGAACGCAATCGCGCGACGCCTGTCGCGGAAATCATCTGCTCGAATCAACAACGCGAAGCCTGCGGCTACCGCGGCAGTCAACGGAAAATCCAGAAACGCGTCATGCATCAGCCACGCGCTGAAGTGGTAGCAAGCCGCTAGCAAGCCGGGCAATACAGCTGGCGCTATTGAAGACGCCGCCTGCGTCGGCAACGCGTCGCCATAGAGGCGGCGCGATATGCTCGCGACGCTCCAAAGCAGAATTCCAAGCGACAGCAAATTCACCGCTATTCCCGTCAGCCTTGTGGCTCCGAGAATTAAGAACACACAAGCACTGACCAGGTGAACCATCGGCGCGTAGTAGTGCGGGACGGTGAAAAACTCGCGCGCGACTCCCGCAAAGTCAGCGTGCGCCAACAACCGATAGTAATCGAAGGCATATCTTATGTGATCCGAGGGATCCCACGCGGGCGGGGTGCGGTCGCGCAGCGTCCAGACAACTGTCGACGTTGAGAGAACCAGGAAGATCGAACCGAGCAGCAGCTTGGCGAGATGAGGTCTGAGTTTGGTCGCAATCACGTCACCGGATGATGATCGTGAGAGCGCCGGATGGTCAAGTGATGTTCCGTATTGCGCGATCCAACTCCGAAGCCGTTATTTCTGAGTGGGAGGCGTTCCAGACTTGTTGGCCGCCGCGGACCAGGATCGCCTGCGGTGATTCGTGGGCAATGCCGAGCTTGGAAGAAGCTTCGTCGGAAACGTCGCGCGCGGTTTGAACCGTTATGAGTTTGTAACTGATGCGCGAATCGGCATCTTCGAGATACGACTGCAGCTCTCGAAAGGCGCGCGCACTGATTGGACAAGTCAAACTGTGTTTGAACAACAGAACAGGTTGTTCATTTGATTGGCTCAGAGCATTTTCGAGCTCTTCGATGCTATGCAGGTCTTCCAAGTGTTCAGCCACTGACGATCATTCTCCAGGGATATTGTGTCAGACCGTCCTTCGGCTTGCCAGCCGTTTTGATTGTGTGATATAACCCGCTTGCCTCTCCGAAGTAGACCCTGGAGCATTCGAGATGCAAAAGAATACTCAGACGGTGGAACTCTCTGAAGGTCTCGACGAGTTGCTGGAGACTCACGTTCAGAACCTTTCGGAGAAACTTTCTCGGCCCTATGCGATCGAAGAAATTGAAGAGGATCTCTCCGCCCTCAACGATCTTGTTTATACCTACAAGCGCAGAGACGAGCTGCTCGAAAAGCTTCTCGATGGCACAACTGCCGCCGAGAAGCGCAAGCAAATACTCGAGGCGCTTCAGGCTCAGCACATCAGGGTGGCAGACAATCAAGTGGAGCTGGAGCGCGTTCACGCCCGCTCGCATGAACTGCTGCAAAAATCGACGTTGCTTGTCGTCAAAGCCCAATCACAAATCAGTAGACTCGCACACAAGCATACAGGGTACGCGTTGGAGCTCTGCGGGTTATGCAAGGGACTGGGCGGAAGCAGGGAAGAGCCGTGCGTTGCCTGTAACGGAAAGGGCAGTGTGCTTGTGCATGAACCCGCGATTAAGTGTCCTCGCTGTGGCGGCGACGGCAAGCCCACCACAAAGCGTTCCCTTATTTACTCGTCTGACGTCTGTGTCGTGTGTCGCGGCACAGGCTGGGTGTTGACCAAGGATCAGTGACCGAGTGTCAGTTCCCTGCCAAGACAGCGCGCCCAGTCGAAAGTCGTGAACAGCACAATTAATAAGGCTGAACGGACTCACAGATACTTTGTCCGAGTGCCTGGGCGGACCGCAAAGCGGTCACCTATCGATAGCAATCGGCATCGAAGGTGCCGACGGACCGCTTCGCGGTCACCTGTCGCTAGCAACTCCTCATCCAACACCGCTGCCTGCCATCGAGAGGTGATTGTCCTGTCCGTGATTCACGCGCCATCTATCGATCGGTGACCGATATGCGCTCCCGCCCGTCGACTTTTCTCAGCCACCGACTTTCAATTCGCGCACCGCCGTCGATATAGGTTTTGATCTCGCAATCGTTGGTGATACAATAACTTCGTGGGCGCCTACCACCGATCTAAAAGGTGTTAGCGCCGTGACTGCAAATCCGCCGAATCAACCCGACAACGATTCCGATCTCCCCAAGCGGGATAAGATCAACCACAAGGGACGCCAGCTCAGAAAGCAGTCTTCCGAATTGGTGGATGAGGCTCACCGGATAACCAGCAGGTCTGTGAGGTTGATCAATAGACCGCACGTTCATCGGTGCCTATCGTGCAAGACCGTTTGGCAATGCAAACACGAGGGCTGTGAGCTCAAATGGCTGTCCCTGTGTCTCGATTGTCACAGGCGCATCGGCTTGAGTCCTTGAAAGCGAGGGAACATGCACGATCTGATCGTAATCGGCGCTTCCGCCGGCGGGATTGCAGCGCTTTCCGAGCTGGTCAAGGATCTCCCCGCCGACCTGCCAGCTGCCGTGTTTGTAGCAGTTCACATTCCCGCCCACACCAAAAGCACTTTGCCCAAGATCCTCGGTGGAAGGGGCGTCCTTCCCGCCCTGCAACCCGAGGACGGCGAAGAGATTCGACCCGGACGGATATACGTCGCCCCGCCCGACCGTCACATGTTGATCAAGCGCGGCTACATTCATGTGGCTCACGGCCCTCGCGAGAACGGCTCACGTCCTGCAATTGACCCGTTGTTTCGAACCGCAGCTCGCGCGTACGGGAGGAGAGTGATTGGCGTGGTCTTGTCGGGTTCGCTTGATGACGGAACGGCAGGATTGATTGCGATTAAGAAGCGAGGCGGACTGTCAATCGTTCAGGACCCCCACGAAGCGCTTTATCCCGGCATGCCGCAAAGCGCGATCGACAACAGCGAAGTAGATTACATCTTGCCGGCATCTGAGATTGCATCGACTCTGGCGCGATTGGCTGCGCAGCCTGTCGAAGAGGGAGGTCAAGCACCAATGGACGACGAGATGGAGATGGAAGCCGACATCGCCGAGCTTGATATGGCCACGCTTCATTCAAGGGAGAAGCCCGGGAGACCCTCGCGTTTTTCGTGTCCGCAGTGTCGGGGCGTCCTTTGGGAAATCGACGACGAGCACATTATTCGGTTTCGCTGCCGCGTTGGTCACGCCTACTCGCCCGAAGCGCTGCTGGCTGAGCAAAGCGATTCGGTTGAGTCTGCGTTGTGGGCCGGGCTCCGGGCGCTGGAAGAGAATGCCGCGTTGATGGCTCGAATCGCAAAGAGCATGCGTGAACGCGGCAATGAAAGATCGGCAGGGCGGTTCGACGAGCAGGCCGATGGCGCGCTGATGCGCGCCGAAACACTTCGTCGATTGATTCTCGGGCGCGAGCCGCTGACGGTTGCGGAACCTGAGAAAGGGCGAGAGGTCACCGCTGACTGAGAATCCAATTGCCAATAGGCACGATTAAACGGGCTGTTGTTATTAACACCTCACTTCAGTGAGGTGTTGGGGTGGGCTCGGTCTTTGCCTAAACTGTTTCAACAGTTTCGCGGTCGGCTTGATAAACCGTTGAAACGGTTACGCAGTCCCGCACTGGCCAGCCTCACCCAACTGAAGTTGGGTGTTAATGAGATAACTCTTGCTTGACACATCCCTCAACGTGATTCATTATTCAGCCGCCCCGCTTAGTCACAAGGCAGGACGATCTGGCAAAAAATCGCGAACAAACCGAGTCTCCCGAGACGCAAGAAGCCGCCTTTGACCTTGTAGCTTTGGCGGCATCCGCCGGCGGGCTGGGCGCGTTGAGCCAAGTCCTGTCTGCTCTGCCCGAAGAGTTTCCGGCCGCAATCGCCGTCGTGCAACACCTCGATCCCAGACATCGCAGCCTGATGGCAAAGATCTTGAGCGGCCGCACCGCGCTGTCGGTGAAGGAAGCTGAGGAAGGCGATCGTTTGCGCCCGGGCATGGTCTACATAGCTCCGCCTGATAAGCATCTTCTTGTCAACCCGAACGGAAGCATATCTCTCAGTCAATCCGAGATGGTGCATTTCGTGCGGCCCTCGGCGGACCTGCTTTTTGAATCGGTAGCGGCAAGTTACAAAGACCGCGCGATTGCAGTCGTGCTGACCGGATCGGGCAGCGACGGAAATATGGGCGTCGGAGCAATCAAGAAGATGGGCGGAACGGTAATTGCTCAAGATGAAGCTACATCGGAGTTTTTTGGAATGCCCGGCGCTGCGATTCAATCGGGCAACGTGGATTTTGTGTTGCCGCTGCGGGAAATTCCATCGGCGCTCGTTACGCTGGTTATGACAAGGGCAACCGTATGACTGCACAAGCCAGTGAAGATCGACAGTTCGACGCACTGCTGGATTATCTCAAGCGCAATCGCGGCGTTGATTTCGCTGCGTACAAACGTCCGAGCCTGATTCGCCGGATGAAAAAACGCGTGCAGGCTGTTCGGCTCGATACCTTCAGCGACTATCTGGATTATCTGGAAGTGCACCCGGAGGAGTTCGGGCAACTGTTCAACATGATCCTGATCAATGTGACCAGCTTCTTCCGCGATGAAGAAGCCTGGGACGTTCTGAATACAGAGGTTATCCCACGAATAATCGAAGGCAAGAAACCTGACGATCTCATACGCGTGTGGTCTGCGGGCGTGGCATCGGGCGAGGAGGTGTACACGCTGGCGATGCTGCTGGCCGAGGCAATGGGCCCGGAAAAATTTGTGCAGCGAGTGAAGATTTATGCCACCGACGTTGACGAAGACGCGCTGAACCAGGCGCGCCAGGCAAGCTACAACGAAAAGCAAATGGAGCCCGTTTCGAGCGCGCTTCGCAAGAAATACTTCGAAAACACAAATGGGCGATTCACTTTCCGAAAAGACTTGCGCCGCGCAGCTATCTTTGGCCGTCACGACCTCCTTCAAGACGCGCCAATATCGAGAGTGGACCTCCTGGTCTGCCGCAACACTCTGATGTATTTCAACGCCGAGGCGCAGTCGAAGACTCTCGCCCATTTTCATTTCGCGCTCAATGACGACGGCATCCTGTTCCTCGGAAAATCGGAGATGTTGCTTACGCATACGAATATCTTCACGCCGCTGGACATGAAACGCCGGATCTTCACCAAGGTGCCCAAAGTCGGTATGCGAGATCTACCTCTGACATTGGCCCACGGCAATAACAACGACATCGCCAATCAACTGGCCACCAGTGTGCGGCTGCGCGAAGCGGCGTTCGACAACAGCGTGGTGCCGCAGATCGTCGTCGATCACGATGGTTGTCTCGTGATGGCCAATCAGCGTGCGCGAACCTTGTTCGGCATCAACGTCAGGGATCTGGGCCGGCCGTTGAAGGACCTCGAAGTTTCTTACAAGCCGGTCGAATTGCGCTCGCGGATAGAACAAGCGTACGCCGAACATAAGATGATCAACATCAGAGACGCCGAGTGGAAATTCTCAGAAGATGAGAAACGCTATCTGGAGGTGCAAATCATGCCGCTCACCTCCACCGTCGGTATTTTGGTTGGAGTGACCATCACGTTCACTGATGTAACGCGCAGCAAACAGCTCCAGGACGATCTCGAACATTCCAGGACTGAGCTGGCGAGCGCTTATGAAGAAGTCCAAACCACCAACGAAGAGCTTGAAACAACCAACGAGGAGCTTCAATCCACCAACGAGGAACTGGAAACTCTCAACGAAGAACTCCAGTCCACCAACGAAGAACTGGAGACGATGAACGAGGAGCTGCAATCAACCAACGAAGAGCTCGAGACTACAAACGAAGAGATGCAACAGCGCACCGAAGCGCTGAATTTGTCGAACGATTTCCTGGAGTCGATCCTGACCAGCGTGCAAGTTGGTGTGGTAGTCGTAGACCAGAACCTGCGCGTACAGTCCTGGAACCGAAGGTCCGAAGACTTGTGGGGACTTCGCGAGCGCGAGGTGCAGGGGCAGAACTTTCTGGGTCTGGATATCGGCCTGCCGGTCGAGAAGCTGAAACAGCCGGTGCGCGCCTGCCTCGCTGGGCAGAACGATATCCAGGAGGCAACGCTTAAGGCTACCAATAGGCGCGGCAAGTCGATCGAGTGTAGGGTGACTTGCACGCCGCTGGTGAGTCAGTCGGAGGGTATTCGCGGCGTGATTTTGTTGGTTGAGGAGCATGATGGCCAAGCTTGATGAAAACAGCGGGGCGGTGGGGCGCCGTCCCCTCGTTATGAGGAAGGCGTGTTGGAGAAGGAGCTGAAAGTCGCGCACCGCCGCGCCCAGGAGTTGTCCGAGCGCATCAACTCGTCTCCAGTCAGGCAAAACGAGGTTGCGCTGGAGACGATCGCAGAGCTTCTGACCGCGCTCGAAGAATTGCAAGTGGCGCAAGAAGAACTGCGCCGGCAAAACGAAGAACTGGTCGCCACCCGCGCGGAGGTCGAGGCAGAGCGGCTCAAATACGAAGACCTCTTCGAGTCTGCGCCCGACGGCTACCTGGTCACTGATAGGAACGGGACGATACGCGATGTCAACAACGTGGCCAGCAAGATGCTCGGCGTGGAGCGCAGGTTCCTTCAAGGCAAGCCGCTGATTTCTTATGTCGACGAGTCAGAACGCGCGCGCTTCAGAAACCACCTAACGAGTCTCTCCATTTCCGACTTCTCTCACTCTGGACTGGAGCTTCGCCTGTGCCCGCGACACATCAAACCGTTTGATGTCTCAGTGAGTGTTTCAGGCGTTCTGGGCAAGAACGGAACACTGACCGAGCTGCGCTGGACAATGCGCGACATCACCGAGCGAAAGCAAGTTCAAGAAAAAATTCAGGCGCTGAATGAGGAGCTCGAGGGGAAGGTCAACCGGCGCACCGCCGAGCTTGAACGCGCCAACGCTCAGAAGGACGAGTTGCTCGAACGAGAAAAGCGCGCCCGAGCGGAGGCCGAGGACGCCAGCCGAGTGAAGGACGAATTCCTCGCGATCTGCTCCCACGAGCTGCGAGCGCCGCTTTCGGCGATCCAGGGCTGGGCGGAAATGCTTAGCCGTGGCTCTCTCGATCAAGCCACGACTCAACGCGCGGTTGAGACGATTCTGCGAAGCGCAAAAACCCAAACGAAAATCGTCGGCGATCTGTTGGACGCATCGCGAGTGATCGCCGGCAAGCTGCAGCTCCAGCCTACCGCGGTCGATCTGGTCGGGGTCATCGAAGCCGCAACGGAAATTGTGCGGCCCACCGCGCAAGCAAGGCGCGTCGCGCTCGATACGACTCTGGACCCGCAGGCCGGTGTGGTCTTCGGCGACGCGGCCCGGTTGCAGCAGATCGTCTGGAACCTGTTGTCCAATGCCGTCAAGTTCACGCCCGCTGGGGGCAGCGTCACTGTGCGTTTGGAGCGTAAAGACGAGCGCGCCACCATTGTCGTCCAGGACACAGGCATCGGGATCAAGCCGGAGTTCTTGCCTCACGCCTTCGAGTTGTTCCGACAAGCCGACAGTTCGACGACTCGCGTGTTTGGCGGACTGGGTCTGGGACTGGCGATAGTCAGTCATCTCACCAAATCGCACGGCGGCAGCGTACAAGTCGAAAGCGAAGGTGAAGGGCGAGGAGCGACCTTTACGGTCTCGCTTCCGCTGATGAGGGCGAGCGCGAAAGCGCAGAGCTCTGCGGCCGAGAATGTTGGTATCGAGCCCGAACTGGCTGCCGAAGGAACAACCCCGCTCGAGGGTTTGCGCGTGCTCCTGGTTGATGACGATAAAGATTCCCGAGGGATGTTGAAGACAGCCCTCAGTGCTTACGGCGCCGAGCTGAAAGCATGCTCTTCTTCAAGCGAGGCGCTGGAGGCGTTAAAACGTTGGCGCGCGGACGTGCTGATTTCCGACATCGGGATGCCGAATGAGGATGGCTACGATTTGATTCACAAGGTACGCGATCTTCCGGCAGAAGGCGGCGGCGCGATTCCGGCTATTGCGTTGACGGGATACGCAAGTCTGGAGGACAAGAAGAGATCGCTCGAAGCAGGCTACCAAACCCACATGTCGAAACCGGTTGAGATCGCCAAATTAGTTGCGACTGTGGCCAACCTGAGTCGACCCGGCGGCCAGGCAGAATCTGCGTGATCCGCTCGAGCTCTCAAATCGCCGGGCTAAGCGAGAATCATCACAGAGCTTGCAATCAAGACTGTTGGTGATATAATCGCACTCGCCGCGACATCCATTTGGCATGCGCACAGGCTGCCGCGACAATTCTCAATAAGCTGTTTGTCCGGGCGTCGCACCGCAACGCAGGATAAATCAAGTGTGATCTATCCTGCGACGACTGCTCGCGCTCACTCCTCACTTTCTTTCAACGTTTCGGTTAACTGTGGACGCTCTTCGCTAAGGAGGAAAAAGATGCTAAGACATTTGTGTTTGTGCGCCGGCGTCATAGCGCTTGCGTCCGTTTCAGGCTACGCGCAGATTCAGGATGTGGCTGGGCAGGCAGACAACGACGTGCCTGTTAGACTGCGCCACAAATCCACTCGAGTAGCGCGTACGTCAACAATTCCCGTTCTGACCGAGCAGGTGAACCTTGATCCGGAAGCTGTGTTTGACGCTTCAATGCAGAAGCCTGCAAAAGCAAGAAAATCAAACGGAGTGGAGATACAGGCAGCGACTCCAGCGTGGCCGCAATGGGCGCAGAATCCGCAGCACACTGGATTCCTTAACATCGCGGGCCAGGCTCTGAACAAGATCCTCGCTAATATCGTTTACGACCCACTTGTTCCCGATGAGCAGGCGCTCAACGATGGCGATCTGCTGGTACACTACCAGACGCCGTTAGTTGACGGGAATGATGTTTACATGGAATCCAAGGCCGGGAGTTACACCGTGGGCAGCTACGCCTCGCAGACCTGGCACCAGAATAAGTTTACGTGGTCGAAGAACCAGCTCATAAAGGCCTGGACTTTCGACAGCGACTGGGTGCCGCCCGGCTCGCAGAAGGATTTCTGGGAACCCGTCTACCACGCGGCGCTGGCAAACGGTGTGGTATACGATCCAGGCTTCGGCGGATCGATTTTCAAGCTCGATAAGAGCACCGGCGCTGCGATCAAGAGAATCATCCCATCCCAGTTTCTCACTCCTGATGGCGCGCTCGATGCTCACACCTTCACAGTCAGCCCTCTTACCGTTGACAGCAGCGGTAACATCTACTACAACGTGCTCAAGATCAAGGACAACGGAAATTTCTACGGCATGGACGCGGTGGATTCGTGGTTGGTGAAGGTCGCGCCCAACGATACAACGGCGGCAGTAAGTTATTCCGCGCTCACCCCGGGCGCGAAGAGCACAAACGATCTGTGCGAAAATGCGTTCGGCACCAGCCAACTCCCGTGGCCGCCGAGTCCGACGGCGGTTCCGCCGTCGGTCCCGTGTGGAACACAAAGGGTGGCCATCAACATCGCACCCGCGATCGCGGCCGACGGCACGATTTACAGCGTGACCCGGGCGCACTTCATCAGCCGGTGGGGGTATCTGGTCGCCATCAATCCCGACCTGACGTCGAAGTGGATTGCGTCGCTGCACGATTCAGGGGGCGTTGGTTACTTCCACGATGGCTGTAACGACGGAACGTCGGCCAGCGACGGGAGCGTCCTGCCGCTCAATGGCACTCCCGGCGGCTGCCGAGCAGGCGCGAACCCCGGCGTCGATCCGGCGACCAACAGGTTTGGCGGCGGGCGGGTGCTGGACGATTCATCGTCGACGCCCACCATCGCGCCCGACGGGAGCATTATTTACGGCTCCTACACCCGTTACAACTACGCCCAGGGGCACCACATGCGCTTCAGCTCGACCGGCCAATTCCTCGGCTCGTTCGGTTTCGGGTGGGACACGACTCCGGGGATCTATGCCCACGACGGAACTTACTCGGTCGTGATTAAGAACAATCACTACAGCGGTCTTGGGTCGTACTGCAACGATCCGACGATCTGTCCCGAGGATCGCACCGCCACGAACCCGGCCAGTCCGGAGGAATACTTCGTTTCCCAGCTCAGCCCGAACATGACGATCGAGTGGAGCTTCAAGAACACTAACACGCTGAGCTGCACGAGAAATTCGGACGGCACGATCACCTGCGTCTCGGATCACCCGAATAGCTTCGAGTGGTGTGTGAACGCTCCCGCCATTGACGCGAACGGCGTGGTCTACGCCAACAGCGAAGACGGCAACCTGTTTGCGATCAACCAGGGTGGGACTTTGAAGCAGAAGATCTTCCAGCAACTGGCGCTGGGCGCGGCTTACACGCCGGCGTCGTTGGGCGGTGACGGGAAAATTTACTCTCAGAACGCCGGCCATCTGTTTGTGGTCGGCAAATAGTGATTTTTCAGCCTCCGGCCGGCGCTTGCCGGCCGGAACCCCCTCATTCATTCTCGATCCAATAATCGACAGGCAGCGACAATATTGGATAACGCTTGCGCAGCTCGTCGACGCGCTCGGCATAATCGCTTTTAGGAAATGCGCCGGTGAGCATGTCGGCCCTGAGCGCGCGAATCTCGTATCGATACAAGTCGTTGATAAAATCGTGAACCAGACCAGGAGGCGTGTCGTCGCGAGGAAGGACGCCGTGCCGGGCCAATTCATAGACCACGGCCTGTCGGTACTTGAATGCCATTTTAGCCGATAGGGGTGTGCTGGAGCCGCTTGACTGCTTCTTTAATAACCGGATCGATCTTATCGATGTCGCCGTCAGAGAAGTCCCGTCTTCGGAATGCGACAGAAACCTTTCGAGATCCTTTGACGATCGTGACGAACAATCGATTGCTCGCCGTGTCGTAAAAAGTCGTTGACGGGATGGCTCTAGAATCCAAGCGCCTTATCGCTGCTTCGACCCGAGATTTCATCTGACCTACCTCGTTCATCCGGCCTCCTTTGAACAACGTTGGTAGTACGGCCTTCAGGCGGAAGTTCGTAGAGCGTCGCAACGCGAGTGCCTTACAAACTTCCGCCTGAAGGCCGTACTACAAACTTACAATATCACAAAGATCGCTTGACTATTAAACCAAAAGCGTTAGAATCGGTCGGCTTTATAATCTACAATACCAGACCGTTGAATCAATGAGTTCGGAAAATCAAAACTCGCTGCGTGATTGGATCGCGTTGAGTTTCGTCACCGGGGTAGGCTCGCGGACGGCTGCGATTCTGATCGACCGATTCAACTCGCCGACTTCTGTCTTTGAGGCCAGCACGCACGCTCTTGAATCAGCGGGCCTCAAGCGAGATACCATCGACGCCATCAAGAGCGCTGAGCCGCGCGAGAAAGCGGCCCGCGAGATCGACGAGCTCGCAAGGCTTGGCGGCCAGGTCTTAACTCTCACCGACGAACGCTACCCGAAGCTACTCCGAGAAACATACGATCCGCCAATTGTGATCTACTGCCTGGGCGATTTGGCTGCGGCATTAGCTCAACCGGCAATTGCGGTGGTCGGCTCGCGACGCTGCTCAACCTACGGGCGCAACGTCGCTGAAAAGCTTTCGCGTGAGCTTGCGGAACGGGGCGTAACGATAATCTCGGGACTTGCCCGCGGCATCGACTCGGCTGCGCATCGAGGCGCGCTTGACGGACGCGGACTGACGGTTGCGGTGATGGGGACGGGACTCGACGCGGTCTATCCGAAGGAGAACAACAAGCTGGCCGCGCGGATTGTCGAGCAGGGGGCGCTGGTTACCGAGTTCACGCTGGCGACCCCGCCGGTGTCTCAGAATTTTCCGTTCCGCAATCGCGTGATAAGCGGACTTGCACTGGGAGTAATGATCATTGAGGGCGCTGAACGGAGCGGCTCGCTGATCACCGCGCGACTAGCATACGAGCAGGGTCGTGATGTCTTCGCCGTGCCGGGAAACATCACCTCAGCCAAGAGCTTCGGACCAAACTATTTGATCAAAGACGGCGCGAAACTGGTTCAGACCTGGCGCGATGTCGTCGAGGAATTTCCCGCCGAGATCAAGGCCACGATACTCGCCGCAGAGCGCGGAGAGCGGCGCACCGGAAAAGTCCGCGTGGATGAGGTCGAGCTGTCCGAGTCAGAGCGAAAGGTTTTCAAGATGCTGAACACCGACGAGCCTGTTCACATCGATAGGCTTATCGCCAGGTCCGGCCTGAATCCTGGCGAATTGATGGGCGCGCTGTTGCAGCTCGAGATGACGGATCGGATAAGGCAATTGCCGGGGAAGTCTTTTGTGAGGAGGATGTAGACATAGCGATAGACGCGCTGCGCACCTTCGATGTACACTGTGCGATAAGAGGCGCTGAAATCATGGCCAGGATCGAAATCGGAAAGTATCTTGCAGCCGACACTCGGGTATGTGGCGGACGATTGATTTTCAAGGGGACCCGGGTTCTAGTCGCCGACGCTTTGGAGCTTTCCCAAGCAGGTTACGCCCCTGAAGACATAGCGTCGCAATACCAAGGCGGTGTCACGCCCGAGGCGGTACGTGAGGCGTTGTCGCTTGTTCGCGGAGGCCTTGTGAAGGAGGCGACAACGGCGTCCTAGTCTGCCTTTGTGATACTCCTTGATCATAACATCCCCAGGGATTCAGCAGACCAGCTTCGTCGATGGCGTATCCATTTCAAGCAAATCGGATATGAGGTTGGTCGCCCTGAATGGCAAGATCAACAGGAAATACTTCGGCACTTACACAGTCTTAAGCGTGCGACGTTCTTCACTCGCGATCAGGGTTTCTATACCGCTAAGCTCCGACACGCCGGCTATTGCTTAGTTGTAGTAACAGGGCCAGTGCTTGAATCCGCCCAGTTGATCCGCAGATTTCTGAGGCATGCGACGTTCAGGACGGCAGCCAAACGCAGCGGAAAGGTTGTGAGATTATCTTCAAGCAACATTGCCTGGTGGGAAGTCGAAAGAGAGCGACCGCACCATACACTTTGGTGATAAGCTTTGAGTCAGCGCAGACATTCCAAAAATCACCACGCTTGACATCTCATAACTCTCCCCGTAAAGTCGCCATTTTGGAGGTTCGATCAGAAACCTGTCTGAGCGAGTTCGCTTTTACCGGGTGAACGATATTTCGTTATGTCAAAAGCTTTAGTGGTAGTTGAATCCCCGTCCAAAGCCAAAACTATCAATAAATACCTCGGTTCCGGGTACAAAGTCGTGGCCTCGGTTGGCCACATAAAAGACCTACCGAAGAAGGAGATCGGCATTGATTTTGACAACAATTTCGAGCCGACCTATCAGGTGATCCCCGGCAAAGAGAAGGTGATCCGCGAGCTCAAATCGGCTGCGAAAGACGTTGACACCATTTATGTTGCGACTGACCCTGACCGCGAAGGCGAGGCCATCGGCTGGCATATCAAGGAAGAGCTGGAGGGGCGGGGCAAGAGTCGAAAGACAGTGCGCCGCGTGATGTTCAACGAGATTACGAAAAAGGCGATTCAGGATTCTTTCAACAATCCGACTGACATCGACGAAAACCTCGTGAATGCGCAGCAGGCCCGCAGGCTGCTTGACCGAATAGTCGGTTATCAAGTCAGCCCGCTGCTTTGGGACAAAGTACGTCGCGGGCTGTCCGCCGGGCGCGTTCAGTCGGTGGCGCTGCGATTGGTCGTTGAACGAGAACGCGAGATTCAAGCGTTCACCCCCACCGAGTACTGGACGATCAACGCAAATCTCTCAGCCAAGCTGCCGCCTGCCTTCGACGCGCGCTTGCTTCGGATCGATGAGAAAACAGTTAAGACCTCTGATTTCGGCGAAGAGTTGAAATCGACCGAGATTCACATAAAGGACGAGAAACAGGCAAAGGACGCGCTTGCTGAAATCGAGAGTCAACAATTCATCGTCGTGTCGGTCACGACCAAAGAGAAGAAGCGCAATCCGGTTCCGCCGTTCATCACGTCGAAGCTCCAGCAAGAGGCGTCGCGCAAGCTGCGTTTCGCGGTTAAGAGAACGATGATGATCGCGCAGCGGCTCTACGAAGGGGTCGAAATCGGTGATGAAGGTCTCGTCGGCCTGATTAGCTATATGCGAACCGACTCGACACGGGTGGCCGATTCAGCTCTTGCTGAAGTGCGCGATCTAATCGCCGATCAATTCGGCGCTGAATACTTGCCTGAAAAGGCTGTTGTGTATCGCTCGAAGAAGGACGCGCAAGACGCGCACGAGGCGATCCGCCCGACATCAGCGCTGCGCACGCCTGATTCAATTGCGAGCTTCCTCGGCAAAGACGAGCTTGCGTTGTACAAGCTGATCTGGCAGCGGTTCGTTGCGTCACAAATGATGCCGGCCTTGCTGGAACAAACGACGATCGACATCAGCGCGGGCCCGCGCTACCTGTTTCGCGCGACAGGATCAGTGATCAAGTTCAACGGCTTCCTCGCAGTTTACGAAGAAGGCAAGGACGAGAAGGACGAAGAGGATGAGGAGCAGACCCACAAGCTGCCGTTGGTCGAAGAAGGGGAGCGGCTTGCGCTCAACCAGTTGAGCGACGAGCAACATTTCACCGAGCCGCCTCCACGTTACACCGAAGCGACGCTGGTGAAGGCTCTGGAAGAGAAGGGAATTGGCAGGCCTTCAACGTATGCT
>DASXSR010000133.1:0-17617 GCA_036505875.1 Blastocatellia bacterium
AGCTCGCGCAATCTATCCAGCGCGGCGTTGCCGATATCTGCGGTTGCAAAGACTCTGACGTTTCTGTCTGGCATAGAGAAGATACTGCCATCCTTCGAGCGACGCTTCCAGGGGTTCGGCCGGTCAGGCGAGATAAAGCGAAAACCAACGCATCAATCGCGAATCGCAACATCTTGGACTCGATTCATGCCGATGTCGCTATTAGTGGTACTCACGACGATTTTTTTCTTGACTCGAAAACACGGTGTGCTATTATGCGACTAACACCAGAAAGGAGGTGATCCAACGCAATGATAAGTTTAAGAAATGGTGAGGTGGCTGAGGCCTGAGCGTGGCCCAGGTGGCGTCGAGATTACTCCGCCACTGCGTTGCTGAATGCAGGAGCAGCACGCTCATCCGAGTTTGCGGATAGGCCCCGGGCCAATCCCAACAGTCCACCGACAAGCCCCGACGCACGTGAAGGCGTCGGGGCTTGTTGTTTCTATAGCGGTCTGGTTGCCATCAATCCCAACAAGCGAACTCGCGGCCAGAGTTGGACATCAAAACGGATGAAAGCATCCCACATTCCGCCTTTTTCGATTGACATTGTTTCGCGCTCGCGTCCAAAATGCAGCATTCGAAACAGCATCAGGAAAGCCTTGGGTGAGAACGCGGGGTGCTTGCAGCGTGAAGTCCTGTCGCGAAAACCTGTGGGAGGTCATGTCTAATGTCGACTGAAGTCATCGATGTCCAAGCCGGCGCCGAGCCAGAGAGCAAGCCTGAGAATCCGTACTTGGCAGCGTTTCGCCCGTACATTCCGGCGGGCGTGAGGATCGCAGAATTCACTCCGCTTCCGATCGTCGTCGGCACGTTGCTTGGGATGGTCTTTGGCGCGTCCTCGCTGTATCTGGTGCTAAAGACCGGTCTCACGGTAAGCGCATCGATCCCAGTTGCAGTTATATCCATCACTCTGTTTCGCGCACTCTCGAGAATCAAATCAGCCGAGGCGTTGTGGAGGAATCTTTTGATTGGCTTGACGATTCTTGCAGGTGGCGCCGCTTTCTATTCTCTCCTTAAAATCGGAGCGTCACGAGGAGTTTTTGCAGGTGTCGGATTAGCAGTTGCCGCTCTTGTTTGGATTCTCTACCGAGGTGCCAATAACGCTACGATTCTTGAAAATAACATTGTGCAGACTGCGGGCTCTGCGGGCGAGTCGATTGCATTCGGTGTCGGCGTGACTATGCCGGCGATCCTCATCCTCGGTTTCGATCTCGAGATTACTCGCGTGATGCTGGTCGCTGTCCTTGGAGGGTTGCTGGGCATCTTGATGATGATCCCGCTGCGTCGCGCGCTGATTGTTCAACAGCACGGTTATCTCAAGTACCCCGAAGGCACCGCGTGCGCGGAGGTGCTCAAGGCCGGCGCTTCCGATGAATCGAGAGAAGCGGCACAAAAAGGTTCGGCCAAACCATTGGCCGAAGTTCGCGGACTACCGATCTTCACAGGGCTGGGACTGGGCTTCATCTATAAGGTTGCGATGGACGCCTTCAAGACCTGGAAGGACACGCCGGAAAAAATCTTTGGTGCTCCGTTTAAAGCGGGCTCGATCTCGGCGGAGATCAACCCCGCGTTGCTCGGCGTCGGTTACATCATCGGCCCGCGCATCGCTTCGATTATGTGCGCCGGTGGTGTACTTGCTTATCTCGTTCTGATCCCGGCGATCAAATACTTCGGAGAGGGTATTAGCGGGGTGCTGCCTCCTGGCAGCAAGCCCATCAGCGAGATGAGCCCGAGCGAGATTCGCAGCGCTTACATTTTGTACATCGGCGCTGGAGCAGTTGCCGCGGGCGGAATCATCAGCCTGATGCGCTCGTTGCCGACGATCTGGCACGGGCTGAAGGGTGGCATCAGCGATTTCCGAGCGGGCCAGGCGGCCACTAGCGGCGCGCCTCGCACCGATCAGGATATGTCGATGAAGGTTGTGGCGGGTGGAATCATTCTGCTTCTTGCGTTGATAATGCTTTTCCCGCAGCTTCATCTGCAGTGGAATCTTTTGGGCGCGCTGCTGATTGTTGCGTTCGGGTTCTTGTTCGTAACCGTCTCTTCGAGGCTGACTGGCGAGATCGGATCTTCGTCGAATCCTATCTCAGGCATGACGGTGGCGACGCTGCTGCTGACTTGTCTGGTGTTTTTGATCGTCGGCTGGGACAAACCGGCGTACTACGTCACCGCTCTATCGATCGGCGGAATTGTGTGCATTGCAGCTTCCAACGGCGGCACGACATCGCAAGACCTGAAGACAGGTTTCCTGGTCGGCTCAACGCCACGTCATCAGCAAGTCGCGATTCTGATTGGCGCGCTCGCGTCGGCTTTGATACTCGGACCAATACTGCTGAAGATGAACAGCGCGGGGACGGTTTATGTGCCGGTCGCTTCAGATCCGGCGGTTGCTTTTCCTGCCGGCTTCAAGGTTGATCGCTCAGAGCTGCAAGGAGGCGCGGACCATCCGAAGACAGAGAAGCTCGAAGGACCGCAAGCAACATCGGACAGCAATGAATACAACGTCTGGTTCAAGAGTGACAGCGAAGGCGGCAACGCAGTCAAGTATCTGGTCAACAGCGACGGCGTGCCGGTATATCTAGCCGATCCCGCGATCAACGGGACTCACAAGGTAAGGCCCGACGGCTCGCACGTTGCCAAGTATGACGCGCCAAAAGCTGTGCTGATGTCCTACATCATCAAAGGCATCTTGAGTCACCGCCTGCCATGGGGATTGGTGTTACTCGGCGTGATGATCGCGATCGTGCTCGAGATGTCGGGAATCCCGTCGCTTGCATTCGCGGTCGGGGTGTATCTGCCGCTGTCGTCGTCGAGTCCGATCTTCATCGGCGGAATGATTCGCTGGCTGGTCGATCGCTACTTGCGAGTCACAAAGTTCAAAGGCAAGCAACTTACAGAAGAGCAGCTCAATGCTGAAGGCGACAGGAGTCCAGGCGTGTTGATGGCGTCGGGTTACATCGCGGGCGCGGCGCTGGCGGGAATCATAATCGCGTTTCTTCAAGGGCTTCCGAGCCTCGCGGATTTCAACAAGAAGGTTGAAGACTGGGCGGGCGCTCATAACCCGTTCTACGCGAGCGCGAATGCAGACTTGTGGTCGTTGATTCCATTCGTTGTGATGATGATCTTACTCTACCTGGCCGGGCGCGAGCTGATACTTGCTGGCAAAGGGAGCAAAGCGACAGCAAGTTAGCTGGATGGAGCAAGCAGGCTTCAAGGTTCGAGGGGGGCACCCTAATCCCCGATCACATTTCTTATTCTCTGTGTTTGCCGTGATGGTTGTGGTGTCTAAACCCCTTCAGAATGCTCTTCAGAGCCCGCCAGCTAAACCCCTTCGCTGATTTCTCGCGATGGCTCTGAACGACAATTCCGATATCCCCGGCTCCCTGGGTTTCGAGGGCGGGCGACGGTGACTGAAAGTCCAAGGCGTCGGGCTCGGGTTGCGCTTCGGCGGACGCGGGATACTCAACTTCGGGTGATGAACGCCTCAGCGCTCCGCTCAGAGCTTTGCCTGCTATCCAGCCCGTCCCAAACCCGAAAACGATCACCAGTGCAATCGCAGCAACCCTTGCCGTCGCCCGCTTTCGCTCATCAGGGGCAAGCCCGCGCCACTTGTTCTTTAACGAATCTGAAAATACCCTTCTCAGCGCGCTGCGGAATTGCGTTGTGGACCGTCGGACCATCGATAACCTTCTAAACGCCAATATCCGTGCAACGTGCATACCGTAATAATTGCGTGGAGACGCATCCATCGCTCGCCAGACGTTCATCCAGTGTGAAGCATTCCAATACAGTTGAACATCGAACTGCAGCTTGGAGCACGATCTTCGTCAGCGGTATGATGTCGATCGTTGCTCAGAAACGCGATTACAACTTTTCTCCTCGACATCGAGGGCACGACGACCCCGATTGATTTCGTTTACCGAATCCTCTTTCCGTACGCCCGGGCACACGCCGAAGCTTACCTTGCGATGCATCGTTCTTCGCCTGATGTGCAAGCGGACATCGCGGGACTGCTGGCAGAGAATGGCGAAGATACGCGGAAGGGACTGAACCCGCCTTCGCTCAACGTTTCGGTTGATCGAGTTCCGCTTGATGAGCTTGTCACTTACGTTCACTGGCTGATGGATCGTGATCGCAAGTCCACGCCGTTGAAATCGCTTCAGGGTAAGATCTGGGAGGAGGGATACAAACGCGGCGAGCTGCGAGGCCAGGTGTTCCAAGACGTGCCGCGCGCGTTCGCACGATGGCGCGAGCAACAGAAAGAGATCTACATCTATTCTTCGGGCAGCGTCCTGGCGCAGAAGCTGCTCTTCTCGAATACTGCTGAAGCGGGCGACCTCACTCCGTTCATTAGCAGCTACTTCGACACGAGCATCGGTTTGAAGAAAGATGCCGAGAGTTATCGGCGAATTGCCGGCGCGCTGGGAAAATCACCTTCTGAGATTCTTTTTGTTTCCGACGTGAGTGCCGAGCTAGACGCTGCCGCGACAATAGGGCTTGATGTGATCTTGTGCGTCCGACCTGGGAACGTCAATCCCACTACACCGTCGAGCCACAGAATCATTCAAAGCTTTGATGAGCTTCCGTAACACCACAAGTGGCTAAGCGCCAAACGAAGTGCTACATTCAAACTACGATGAAAAACCTCACCAAGTCGCTGAAGGAATTTTGCGAGGAGCAGGAACTTCTGCGGCTTGCCTATCTGGACTCGCGCGGACATCCTCGCGTCGTGCCGGTGTGGTTCGTAACGGTGGCGGGCACGTTCTACATCGGTACCGGCGCAAGCAGTCCAAAGTGGAAAGCTATTCAACGAGACCCTCGCGTCGCGTGGGTGATCGACGGAGGCAAGAAAGGTAAGTACAAGGGCGCCTCGATGTTTGGGACGGCCGAAACCGTGACCGATAAGAAGCTTCGCGCAAAACTCTACCACGCGTTCGGAGTGAAATATTTCGGTTCTGCTGATCATCCGAGGCACGTCGAGATCTGGGGTGAAGTCGACGACCCCGGTTCGGTTTACATTCGATTGAAGGTCGAAGACGGATTCTCGTGGGAATACTGAGATGAGCCTCCTGAACGACATCCACCGGAACGAGTCGAACAGGCTGGACAGGCTGCTTGTCAGCATCGATCCAGAAGTAGCGCGCGTACTTGATCGAGCGCTCAACGGAGTCGAACTCGATTTCGATGACGGGCTGCGACTTGCTGGCACCAATGGCCTTGAGCTTGAAGCACTCGTGCTTTCAGCCGATCGGGTTCGCCGCGAACGCGTTGGAAATGTGATCACTTACGTAGTCAATCGCAACATCAACTTCACAAACGTCTGCTTTGTGGGTTGTCGGTTCTGCGCGTTCAGCCGGGCGCCGCGCCAATCCGATGCTTATTTTCACTCGTTTGAAGAAATCGGGCGTCGATCAATCGAAGCATGGGAGCGGGGCGCGCGAGAGGTTTGCGTGCAAGGCGGGCTGCCGCGCGACCTGGATCCTTATTACTATCGAGACCTGCTTCGCGCGATCAAGCGGGCGACGCCGCAAATGCACATCCACGCGTTCTCTCCGATGGAGGTCGTTTACGGTGTCGAGCTGACTGGCATGCCGCTTCGAGATTATCTCGCGATGCTGAGAGAATCCGGGCTGGGAACGCTGCCGGGCACGGCTGCTGAGATATTGGATGACGAAGTTCGTAATAAGATCGAGCGTATCAAACTTAAGGCATCTCAGTGGCTCGATGTGATAAAGACGGCCCACAGTCTCGGCATTCGCACGACGTCGACAATGATGTACGGTCATGTTGAAACTGAAAAGCACTGGGTGCATCATCTTGTGCTGCTGCGCGACGTTCAAAAGGAGACCGGCGGTTTCACTGAATTTGTTCCGCTGGGTTTTGTCCACGAGTTCACGCAGCTTTTCCAATCAGGCGATGCGCGTCCGGGCCCTACAGTTGAAGAGCATTTGAAGGTACACGCGCTTTCGAGACTCATGCTCCAAGGCTGGATCGACAACATTCAGGTCTCTTGGGTCAAGATGTCACGCGAGATCGCCCAGGCTTGCCTGCGCGCAGGCGCTAATGATTACGGCGGCACTTTGATGGACGAAAACATCTCGCGTCTTGCAGGCTCGACATCCGGCGAGTATTTATCGCCGGAAGAGTTTCAGTCGCGCATCCGCGAGTTGGGGCGGGTCCCGGCGGAGCGCACGACGCTTTATGAAATTGTGAAGACATACGATTCGATTACCGGGCAAGCTCGTGCCGCCGATAGTCGCTGATTTGCAGCACTCCAGTCCTGGCCTCAATTCACTAGCCATGCGAAGACTCGGGCTCTACCTCGGGCGGCTTCCAGGATTCGATAAGATTGGATTCGACAAACGCGAATTGATCGAATGCGTGCGCGCTGCGGACGCGTGCGGTTACGATTCGTTCTGGATGCCCGAGGCGTGGGAGCGCGATGCGTTCACGATCCTAACCGAGCTGGCGCTGAATACCGAGCGCATTCATCTCGGAACCGGGATCATAAACGTCTTCTCTCGCAGTCCCGCCTTGATCGCGATGAGCGCGGCGACGCTCGACGAAATTTCCGGCGGGCGGTTTCGCCTGGGACTCGGAACGAGCGGCGCTCGCGTCATTGAAGACCTACACGGAGTTCCATACGCCAAGCCGCTCACACGCCTAAGAGAGACGATTCAGATCATTCGTTTGCTGCTGGCCGGCCAGCGAGTTGATTTCGACGGCGAGTGCTTTCAGCTTCGACGCTTCAAGCTTGGGTTCAAGCCGATGCGAGCCGACATTCCCGTGTATGTGGCGGCGCTCACTCCGAAGAGCCTTCGACAGATTGGTGAGATTGGAGACGGGTGGTTACCAACGCATTGGCCTCGCGCGAGGCTTGAAGACGGAATAGCCGAGATCCGAACCGGGGCGGAAGCCGTGCACCGTGACCCGAGTCGAATCGAGATTGCTCCATTCGTGAATGTCATTGCGTCTGACGATCTCGCGAAAGCGCGCAACCAGGCTCGACTGCCGCTCGCTTATTACGTTGGCGGTATGGGCAATTATTATCACGATGGGCTGGCGCGTTTGGGATTTGGCGCTGAGGTTGGTGAGATACGAGGATTGTGGCAAGCGGGCCGACCAAAGAGCGCAATCGCTGCGGTGACCGATGAGATGGTAGACGCCATCGCGATATGTGGAACTCTCGAAAGCTGTCGAGCGCGGCTTGATGAGATGTATGGATTTGGGGCTACAGTGCCGCTCGTTCCCGTGCCGGCTGAAGGCGACACATCTGAGAAATGCCGCTTGATTGAAGCGTTGATCGAGTAAGGAGCTATCGCGCAGCGCCCGTTGCCCGTTGAACGACAAGCTCGACACCGCAGTTCGCCATGATTTGTTGAATCGAGTTCTTAAGATCTGGCGTAACCTTGACGCGAATCATATGATTCGGCTCAACGCGAGCGATTACACCGTCCGCAAGCTTCACCTCGAAAAGCACGCTGCATTCGCCACGATTGCTGTCAAGCAAGAGGTGTAGCTGGTCAAGCTTCTTCTCATCGATTGATCCGGCGTCGATGTGCAGAACGACGGCGCGGGCTGAGCGCTCGCGGATGTTCTCGAGCGGCTGAATCTCGGCGGCGATTATCGTCATCACTCCCGCGTCATCAATTTCGAGTCTTCCGGATACGAGCACCGGCGCATCGTTTTGCATCACCCCGTTCGCTTTGTTGAAAACATCGGGCCACGCGACTACCTTCACCGAGCCGAATTGATCTTCCAACTGAAAGAGACCGAAGCGATCGCCCCTCTTGGTCGTTCGAACGCTCAGGTCCATCACCACACCGCCGAGGCTCACCGTCGCGCCGTGAGCAACACTCGACAATCGGTCGATGTCGGCGTCAGCAAAGTCTTTGAGAGCTTCTTCATAGCCGGAGAGCGGATGCCCCGAAATGTAGAATCCGAGAGTTTCTTTTTCGCCCTTGAGCATTTCGTGATGAGCCCATTCCCGAACATTGGGGAGCGCAGGCTCGACGGCGTGCGTCGACCCGGCGAGCGCTCCGAACAGGTCCGTCTGACCGCTCGCCCGAGAACGCTGCAACCGCTGGCCGCCCTCGATCGCTGAGTCGATGGCCGCGAACAACCGCGCCCGGCTCTTGTTCAGGGAATCGAACGCGCCGGCGCGGATCAACCCCTCGAGCGTGCGCTTATTCACCGCGCGCGAGTCCACTCGCTCGGTGAAGTCGAATACCGACGTGAACGCGCCCCCCGAATCCCTTGCTTCGACGATTGACGACACAGCCGATTGGCCGATCCCTTTGATCGCGGCAAGCCCGAATCGAATTGTGTTGCCGCTCGGGGTAAAGTTGTCTAGGCTCTCGTTTACGTCCGGCGGAAGTATCTTGATCCCCTGCGTCCGCGCTTCGTTGATGTATCGGACTACTTTCGCGGTGTTGTTCAATTCGTTTGACAAAACCGCCGCCCAAAAGTGCGTTGGGTAATGCGCTTTCAGATACGCTGTTTGATAAGCGACGTACGCATATGAGAACGAGTGGGCGCGAGGGAAGGCATAATCGGCGAAACCCTCAAAACTTTGCCACAGTCGCTCAATCTTGATGCGGTCGTGCCCGCGTTCGGTCGCTTGCGTGAGGAACTTCTCTTTGTGTTTGTCGAGTTCTTCGCGTTTCTTCTTGCCCATGGCTCGTCGCACGAGGTCTGCTTCACCCAGCGAATAACCTGCGAGCTTTTGGAAAACGGCCATCAACTGCTCCTGGTAGACCAGTATGCCGAAGGTGCCGCCCATCGCCTCCTGCAGCTCAGGAAAATCGTAGCGCACCTTTTTTCGTCCATGACGCCGTTCAATGAAGTCGTCAATCATACCGCTGTCGATGGGACCCGGTCTGAAAAGCGCGTTGAGCGCAGAGAGATCCTCGAGTCCTTCGGGCTTGAGTCTGCGGCAAAGGTCTTTCAGGCCCCCGCCCTCAAATTGAAAGATTGCTTCCGTCTTGCCTTCGGCAAAGAGCCGCAACGCCGCGCGGTCGTCAAGCGTGATTTTCTTGAGATCGAGCTTGGTTCCGGTTTCGCGCTCGATCGACCCAATGCAATCTTCGATGATGGTCAGCGTGGTCAGCGCGAGGAAGTCCATCTTCAACATCCCGGTCTTTTCCAGATCGTTCATCGGAAACTGCGTTGTTATTTCATCGCGCGCGGTCTTTGAGATCGGCACGAGCTCGTGCAGCGGTTTGGGGGAAATCACCACGCCGGCCGCATGGACCGACGCATGACGCGAGCAACCTTCGAGCCGCTGCGCTATTTCGATTACCTCGCGCACTCGCTCGTCGGCGTTGATCGCCCGTTTGAGCTCGGGGTTCTGTTTGATCGCATCTTCGATCGATACGTTGCGACCTCGCACCGGAGGCGGAATCATCTTGGCAATCTTGTCGACTTCCGAGTACGGCATCTCGAGCGCTCGCCCAACGTCTTTGATGACCGCCTTTGAAGCCATCGTTCCAAATGTGCTGATCTGTGAAACGTGATCGCGGCCATAGTAATCGGCTACGTAGTCGATGACCTTCTGCCGGCCGCGCACACAAAAGTCGATGTCGATGTCAGGCATTGATACCCGCTCGGGATTCAGGAAGCGTTCAAACAGCAGGTCGTATTGAAGCGGGTCGACGTCGGTAATCCTCAAGCAATAGGCCACGAGCGATCCTGCTGACGAGCCGCGGCCCGGGCCAACCGGAATCCGGTTCTTCCGCGCGTAAGCGATGAAGTCCCAAACGATCAGGAAGTAGCCCGCGTAGCCCATCTTTGTTATCACCGCTATCTCTTGTTCGAGCCGCGCGCGGTAATCGTCAAGATCATGCTTGCGATCAGGCCTGTCCTTAACTTCAGCCCATCTTTCATTCAACCCGGCGCGAGCCCGTCCTTCGAAAAAGCTGTCGACTGTCTCGCCTTCCGGAACGCGATACTCCGGCAGATGATTCTGGTTCTTCGGGAGCTCGAGCTCGCACATCTCGGCTATTGCGACTGTATTCAACAAAGCTTGCGGCAACTCATCCCCGAAGATCTTCCACATCTCAGCCGCCGATCGAAAATAGAATTCGCCTTCCTTGTATTTGAGATCTCGTTTTTCACTGATGGTCTTGCCCGAGCCGATGCAGATCAAAATGTCGTGCGCGCGCCAATCCTCCTGCAGCAAGTAATGACAGTCGTTGGTCGCCGCCAGCGGGACACCTGTTTTCTTGGACAGCGCGATCATTCCCGGGATGACTGTCTGCACTTCTTGATCGAGTCCGTGATTTTGAACTTCGAGATAGTAATTGCCTTTCCCCAGTATGTCTTCAAATTCTTTGGCCTGGCGCGCGGCCTCGTCGAACTTGTCGGAGAGCAGCAACGAGGAAGGCACGCCCGACAAACAAGCCGAAAGCGCAACCAGCCCGTCGCTGTTCGCCGCAAGCAGCTCTTTGTCGATTCGCGGCTTGTAATAATAGCCCTTGGTGAACGAGATGGATGAAAGCTTCGCGAGATTGTGGTAGCCCTGAAGATTCTTAGCGAGCAGGATGATGTGGTTTGTGCCTTTCTCGCCCGACGCGTCTCCGCGATCGGTGTGCTTGCCTTTGGCGATATACGCTTCCATACCGATGATCGGATTAATGCCCGACGATTTCATCTGGTTGTAGAAAGAGATCGCGCCGTAGAGATTGCCGTGATCGGTGACCGCGACCGCGCGCGCGCCGAACTGCTGGGCGCGGGCGGCCAGCGGTTTGATCTTTATCGCTCCATCCAGAAGACTGAAATCGGTATGAAGATGAAGGTGCACAAAGTCTTTCTCGTTCATGGTCTTTCAGCTTTCAAGTGAGGATCGCGCGTCCGATGATAGACGTTCTACGGGTGAGCAGTCTAGCAGAAACAGAGCGTCGTGTATACCGCAAATTGTGGGGGACGGGACTTCACACACTACATATTGATGGATGGCTTGATTTGGGCGCATTATCGCGATAGGCTTTGCGGGTCATGGCGAGAGATTGCGCTCCGTCAATGGCGTCGGTCGCGCGAGTAGAGTAAGCTATAACTCTGCGTGGAACAGACTCCAGTCTATTGCAGCTCTTCACAGACCAAAGTCTGTGTCACCGCACCGCTCAGATTCTTTAGTTACCATGACCGGGTCGGATACGTCGGAAGCAGCATGCTGGACGCTGCGACACATTACCAAGGAGTGATGCGATGAAGAGTAAACCCTCAAAGATTCAGCGCGCGGCTTTGATCATTGCTGCCGCTTCCCTGGCTGCTGCACTGATTCCTGGTATGCCACGCTCGGTTGAATCACCAGAGTCCGAACTCAAGGTATCTACTGCGGCAGGTGAGGGTAGGTGGGACCTGCCGCTCGGCTTTGAAGCGAATCGCGGACAGGCCGATGATGACGTGAGATTCGTGGGCCGCGGTAAGGGTCTTGGGCTGCTTCTCAAACAGTCGGAAGCCGTGCTCGCGCTCCGTAACCAACCAGACAAAGTTACACGCTCACCTCAACTGAGCATGAAGTTCGAGGGTGCAAGTCGGGCGGCGCTGGTCGCAGGCGTAAACCAACAGCAAGCTCTTGCCAGTTACTTCATCGGGAACGATCCCGCCAAGTGGATTCGAGATATCGATACTTACTCGCGCGTTAAATATTCAGATCTGTATCCGGGAATAGACCTGACATTCTATGAGAATGACCGCAAGCTTGAATATGATTTTGAGGTCGCTCCGGGCGCGGACCCGCAGCGGATCGCTCTGCGTTTCGAAGGCGCGGACCGAGCTGCGTTGGCTGATGGCTCTTTGGTTCTTCACACCGCGGCGGGCGACGTGCGTTTCGAGCGGCCCTTTGCCTACCAGGAAATCGACGGCTCAAAGCTGGAAGTGGCTGCTGACTTTAATATTTCGGTTGGTGACACCGTCGGATTTGAGATTGCCGGCTATGACCGGACGCGGCCGTTGATCATCGATCCTGTGCTCGTCTATTCGACATATGTGGGCGGCAATGCTGCCGACGCCGCGAGAGGCATTGTGGCTGATTCCGGCGGCAACACGATCCTGGCCGGTGATTCTTTTTCAACAGACTTTTTGTCCCCGCGGGCCGTGGGGCGCACAGACTCTGATATTTTCGTTGGCCGGCTCAGCTCAAACGGACTGTTGCTCAGGTACAGTTTTTTTGGCGGCACCAAAAACGAATTCACTACCGGCATGGCGGTTGATGGAATGGGCAACATCTATGTAAGCGGAGTCACTCAATCCCCAGACTTCCCGGTGTTCCACTCCTTCGCTCAGGTTCTGATGGGTAGCTCAGACGCCTTTGTGATCAAGCTAACTCCAGGCGCCGATCAATTCTTTTATTTAAGCCTCATCGGTGGAAGCGGCGACGAAGCCGGCGTGAGCGTGGCTGCCGATAGCGTCGGAAGCGCTTATATAACAGGGCGCACGACGTCGGCGGACTATCCGGTGGTTAGCGCTATTCAATCGAGCTACGGCGGCGGAAGCTCGGACGCTTTCGTCTCGAAGCTTACGGCCGACGGATCGGGGCTCGTATACTCGACGTTTCTCGGCGGCAGCGGCGCGGAGGATTCCGTCGGTAAAACCGGAATAAGCGTCGACTCAACAGGGAATGTTTATGTGACCGGCGACACGTCCTCAGGAAATTTCCCGACGAAGAATGCGCTTAGATCTTCGAAGAGCGGAGCGGCGTCGAGTTTCGATGGCTTCGTCGCAAAGATCAATACAACCGGCTCTGATTTCGCTTACTCGACGTTTCTGGGTGGGAGCGACGACGACTTTGCTTTGGCGATCGCCTCTGATGCAACGGGCAACGCTTATGTCACCGGGCGAACCAAGTCGACCAGCTTCACAGGCTCCAGCACAACACGCGCAGCATCGGCAACCAGTGATGCTTTTGTGGCGAAGCTTAACGCGTCAGGATCGGCATTATCGTATCTCACGTTTGTGGGAGGAGCCGGTGACGACTCTGGCAATGCGATCGCGATCGATTCGTCCGGCAATGCGGTTATCGCGGGCTCTGCGGGTGACGGCTTACCGACGGTCAACGCGATTCAGTCGTCTTTCAGAGGTGGACCTAACGACGCGTTTGCGGCCAGGTTGGGGACTACGGGCGCCGTCACGTTCTCTACGTACATTGGCGGAAGCGGCGATGATCAAGCGCTGGCGGTTGCTCTAAACGCGGATGGCTTTATTTTTGTGACGGGAACTACCACGTCCACTGACTTTCTAACCTTCACCCCGCTGCTTGATCACAACGGCGGCGGACAGGACATTTTCGTCGCAAAGATCGATCCTAACACCAGTCTCAATCGACCGGTGTTGATCGTGGCACTAATCAGCGGAAAGAACCTGATCTTGCTCGGGCAGAGCTTCGAGCCCGGTGCGGTGCTGCGAATCAACGACGACCCGGTCAAAACGAGAAACGGCGATCCGGATCCCTCGCAGATACTGATCGCCAAGAAGGCTCTGAAAGGGATCGACCCCGGCCAGACCGTTCAATTGCAGGTTGAGAATCCAAGCGGTAAGCGATCCAACTTCCTTTTCTTCAGAAAGCCGCTTTAATAGTCACATCCAACCACGGGGAGCACTGGGCACACGGGGACAGCTTTTGTTTTTTCCCGGTGCTCCCAGTGCTCCCCGTGGTTATCAGGTGCGTCAGCGTAAATTCTCTGGCAGCGACTATTCGATAGCCCGCGAAAAAAAGGGGCGCCCAATCTTTCTCTCCGCTTGACTCGGTGATAGAATCGCGCCTGAAGAAATCCCCAAGTCTCTAATCCGGTAACGCAACTCAGGAGATTTGTTATGCAAGAGATAACCATTGGAATTGGAGGAGCCGCCGGAGATGGTCTCGACAAGTCCGGCGACACGCTGGCCAAAACAGTCAGCCGGCTCGGCCTCTACGTTTGCGCTTATAACAGCTATCAGTCCGTCATTCGCGGCGGACACATCTGGCTGCGCGTGCGCGTCGGTGAAGACAAGGTCTACTCGCACGGCGATGGTCTGAACGTGCTTATCGCGCTGAACCAGGATTCAATCGAGCGGCACGCCCGCGAGGTGAATTCGGGAGGCGCGGTCATTTACAACTCAGACAAGTTCAAACTCGACCCGACGCTTCTTGGCGACAACGTGCTGCCGGCGCCGATCCCAATGGCGACGCTTACCAAGCCCTTCGGAAAAGTTCAGCCGGTGATGCAGAACACCGTTGCGCTGGGGGCCTTGATGTTTCTCGCCAGTCTCGATTTCGACACCGCTGTGGAAGTTTTGGAAGACACATTCAAACACAAAGGTCAGGCGGTGATCGACCAAAACGCCGGCATTGCGCGAGCGGGCTACGACTACGCAAGAGATAACTTTGTGCCGCTTGGCTACGAGTGGAACTTTACGCGGATAGCCAGGCCGTTCGTCACCGGCAACGAACTGTTTGCCCTGGGAGCCGTCGCCGCCGGGTGCAAGTTTTATTCGGCATACCCGATGACGCCCGCGTCTTCAGTCCTGCACTGGATGGCAAACCATGCGGATCGCTGCGGCGTCGTCGTCAAGCAATGTGAGGACGAGTTGGCAGTCGCGAACATGGCAATCGGCGCGGGCCACGCGGGCGTACGGGCAATGTGCGCGACGTCGGGCGGTGGTTTTGCTCTGATGACCGAAGCCATAGGTATGGCGGGGATGATCGAGGCGCCCGTCGTGTTCATCGAAGTTCAACGTGGTGGCCCCTCGACTGGCGTGCCTACTAAAACCGAGCAAGCCGACTTGAATCAGGTGTTCGGCGCGTCGCAAGGCGATTACCCGCGAGCCATCATCGCTCCAACTGACACCACTGACTGCTATTATTCGGCGGTTGAAGCGTTCAACCTTGCGGAGAAGTATCAGCTTCCGGTGACGATCATCAGCGATCTGCTTCTGTCCGAGCACCCAGAGACCATCGAGCCTGACGCGCTTACCAACGAAGTGCCAATCGAGCGCGGCGACATCGTGAGCGAGTGGCCCGAATCCAACGGCGAGTACAAGCGTTACGCGTTCACGCAAAGCGGCATCTCACCGCGCGCATTGCCTGGAACGGAAGGCACGGTCTATGTCGCGGCGACCGACGATCACGACGAAGGCGGAATCCTGATTAGCGACGTCTTCACGTCTTCGCCGATGCGGCGAAAGATTCAAGAGAAACGAATGCGCAAGCTTGACGGCTTGGTTCGTGAGCTACAACCTCCAGCGCTCGAGGGACCTGCCGACGCCGCCGTGACACTGATCGGCTGGGGCTCGACGAAAGGCGTCATTAGCGAAGCGATCGCCCAACTTGCTTCCGAAGGGATTCGGGCGAATCAGCTACAGATCAAATACCTCACTCCTTTTCAGTCCGAAGAAGTCACGCAGATTCTGAAGAAGTGCAAGAAGACGATCTGTGTTGAGGGTAATTATTCCGGCCAATTCGCGCGGCATCTCAGAGCCGAGACCGGTTTCACCGTTGACGATCGCATTCTCAAATATGATTGCGAGCCCTTTGAGCCGGGTCAGATAGTCGAAGAGGTGAAGGCGATATTGGAAGGAAGGGAGCGAAGCCGCAATCTGACCGAAGACGAAGCGCGCGAGATGGCCTATCATTACATTCGCTCGCTGCTGGGCGAGACGCTCCGCCCCGGGAAAATCAATCAAGTTGAGGGGAACGGCTACAACGAAGCCATCTGGAATGTTGAAATCGTCTCGCGCGAGTCAGCGGAAAAGCGGGGCGAGTTGTTGATCGGCGTCGAGACCGGCTCGACGTATTCGTGGCGTCCAGCGGAATCAGCCACGTAGTGACGAATTCATTCGTTTCATCATTGAACGACTGAAGTCGTCACTACGAGGTCGAATTCATTCGTTTCATCACTGAACGACTGAAGTCGTCACTACGAGGTGACATCGGAGGGAATTATGGCAGCAGTTGTTGAGTTACCGATTCAAAGTTACGAAAGCGTGGTTGATCCGGACTGGTGTCCCGGCTGCGGGGATTTCGGCGTGCTGAAGGCGCTGAAGGTCGCCGCAGGCAAACTCTCGATCAAGCCGAAGGACCTGATCGTGATCTCCGGCATCGGATGTTCGTCGAACCTGCCGGGATTCATTCACGCATACGGTGTTCACAGCCTGCACGGACGCGCCGTCGCGGTCGCCGAGGGGATCAAGCTTGCCAATCACTCTCTCAACGTCGTCGTCACGGGAGGCGACGGCGACGGCTATGGAATCGGTATCGGGCACTTCATTCATGCGATGCGTCGCAACATCGATATCACTTATGTGGTGATGAACAATCAGATTTATGGACTGACTACGGGGCAGGCTTCGCCGACCACGATGAAAGAGATGCGCACCAAGTCGACTCCACGAGGCAACGTCGAGATGCCGATCAATCCGATTTTGCTTGCACTTGCCTCAGGCGCTACTTATGTCGCACGCGGCTTCTCAGGCGTGCCCGAGCACATGTCGAATCTGATCGCGGGCGGCATCGCACATAAAGGCTTTTCATTGATCGACGTGTTCAGCCCTTGCGTGACCTACAACAAGCTCAACACCTATCCTTGGTTTAAAGAGCGCGTCTACAAACTGGAAAATGAAGAAGGCTACGATGTCTCGAATTCCGAAGCTGCCGTGCAGAAGTCATTCGAGTGGGGCGATCGGATTCCAATAGGTCTCTTCTATCAGAATGAGCAACCGACCTACGAAGACAGCGAGCCAGCTTTCAAGCAGGGTCCTCTGGTGCATCATAAGCTCGGCTTGAAGAGAGAGACCTTTGAAGGGTTGATGCAGGAATTCATTTAGACAACAAGATCCGCCACTGCAAGCGTCGCCACCGGCGCGAGTCACGTGTTGGAGTCGGAAGTCGCTCACGCGTCAAATCCCGCGGCGCTGGACAGTTATGTTGAGTTCTTGACTCATTTCGGCTCGAGACCATAGTTACGCTTGTCGAGCCGTTCGTCTCTCCGGACTCTTGCCCCCGAGGTCCCGCGTGCGCGCGATCGCATCCAAAAAGTCCGTTCTCCTATTACTGGCAGTTACCTTGGCCGCGATTGGCGAAGCGCGGGCCGAACGATTGCCGATCAAAGCCTACACAACTGCAGATGGCCTTGCTCACAATCGAATCACGCGCATCGTTCGAGACTCGCGAGGATTCCTGTGGTTCTGCACAGCCGATGGCCTCAGCCGGTTTGACGGCGCTCGCTTCACCAACTACAACGTGGAAGACGGGCTGCCATCTACTTCCATCAACCTCTTGCTGGAGACTCGCGGCGGCGACTACTGGGTGGCTACAAATGGCGGTGGTGTGGCTCGGCTGAATTCGAGCGCAGGCCCTCGGCCAATGGCTCCGACTGAATCCCACGCGCGGTTCAGAGCCTATCCGATCAGCAATGAGGCGGCGACTAATCGCGTCAACATCTTGCTTGAAGACGGCACTGGAGTCTTGTGGGCAGGAACCGATGGCGGTCTGTTTCGCATGGATGGAGAAAAAGGCGAACCCGAGTTCCACGCTATCGAGCTTCAAATCCCGTCACGCCCGGATCTCTCTGTTCAGGTCTGGGATCTTGTCGAGGGCAACGAT
>DASXSR010000134.1:0-11470 GCA_036505875.1 Blastocatellia bacterium
GAAGGCTCGTTAGCGCTCGACGATGATAGCCAGATTATGACGCATTGCCCAGCCAGTGCTGAATGCTTGAAGCGGAATTGAACGCTCTCCCTTCAGCGGATCGAGTACGACCACTTCACCCCTTCCTGCGTCGGCGACTACCATCGCGTGAACATCTGGAATACCGTCGATCGGGCTGAGATCGATGAAGACTATGGGATGGTGGCCGTCAGCCAGAACCGCGCGCAACTCGTCAAGAGTCAATGTGTGTTTGGCGGTTCCGGCAAATCCAAGCTGCCGAGCTGCATCGATTGCCATCAATGCATCGACGCCGAAATAGGGCATGCAATCGCAACGCCCCCTCAATTCACTTTCTGATATGTCGATGCCGAAGCTGCCAAGGACCATGCGTAGACAAGCTGGAACGCAAGAGTATAGAGTTTCCTGCTTATGGAACGGGGGCTTCGATGGCATCGCGATTTTCTTCGTAAAGCCTACGGGCGGCGGCTTTCATTTCTTCGAGAGGTGTATACGAGACAATCTCCTTCGAACTTGCGCTCACGAGAATCTCACCGGTCTGGCCTACCGGGCCAATGATTGGGTAAGCAAGAAGAATTGGCACGCGCCATACCTTGGCCGCGGCATCGAGTGTTGGATTGCTAGCCAGAAAACGATCGCCCAGATGATCAGACAAAAAGAGACTTGCGGCAGCCTGGGCCTCAAGGGCAGTGATTGTCGTGACTACATTGGTAACCATAACACCCTCATCATAGCATCGCTGAATCGCGCCTGTGAACACAGAGACAATTGTCTGCCCATGCGGACAGCGCTTACCAATTCGCCTTCCATCCATGCAACGCCAAAAGAACAAAAGAGTTTGTTGTTTGCTCAGGATCCCTTCAGATAGAGAACGCTTGTAATTTCTGTTCGCCCTGAAGACTTGGTACGCCTCTCAATCTCAACGGGATCCTGTGTCCATCGCTCCACCTTATAGTCGCCGACGTAACGCCACGCATTACTTGGATGACTCTCATTTTCTTGGACCTCGTCAATCAACTGATCCAGCAGGGCGACGATTTGGTTGTATTCTTCCTCGGTGTGCGGAACAAAGACCGTCCCGGCCAGAGAAGGCCACGCGATTGCTATTTCTCGAATGTCCATGTCCAATAGTCAACTTGTTGCCACCGGCGCTGCGCGCACGAACTCGGCGTTCTTCGGATCGCGCGGATGAGGATCAACAAACTCCCGAGCGCGAAGGACATCCGGCGGAATGCCCAGCTCTATCATCGACGCGAAGTACTCATCGACCTGATCGTAAATCTCGGCGATCGTCTGCGAGTGAAACACTCGCTCGCGGAGTCGCGCGCCGCCAGCAAGCCCGTGCGTAAAGTAGCCGCACATCTGCTTGAGCTTCCCAGTGAGCGCGCGCTCGGGCATCTCGTCGTGGAGCAATTCGTGATAGCGATGCAGCACTCGCTGCTTTTCCGCGAGCGAAGGCTGATACATCTCCACCCCGCGCATCAGCTCGGAAGTCTGGCGAAAGATCCACGGGTTGGCGATCGCCCCGCGGCCGATCATTACCCCATCGACGCCACTTTCCGCGAGGCGCGCGAGAGCTTGCTCCGGAGTCGTTACATCGCCGCAACCAATCACCGGGATCGAGACTGCTCGCTTCACCGCGGCGATCACACTCCAGTCAGCCTGACCGCTGTAGCCTTGCATACGAGTGCGACCGTGAATCGCGACCATGTCGCCGCCGCACTCTTCGATCAAGCGAGCTACCTCGACCGCGTTGATCGAAGAATCGTCCCAACCGGTGCGAATCTTCATCGTTACCGGAATCGACACTGCCTTCCGGATCCGACGCAAAATCTTTTCGAGCTGTGGCAAGTCGCGAAGCAGGGACGAGCCGCCTCCGCCGTTGACTACCTTCTTCGCGGGACAGCCGCAGTTTATATCGACGATGTCGGCGCCGCTCTCTTCTATGATTTCCGCAGCAGCGACCATTCGGTCGTCGTCGTAGCCGAAAATCTGAATCGACAGCGGCCGTTCCTCGGGCAGGAACTTCATCATCCGATGAGTGCGCATGTTGCCGCGAGTGATCCCTTCGACCGAGATGAACTCGGTCACGATCAATCCAACACCGTCAAGTTCCTTGATCAGCCTCCGGAAAGACGAATCCGTGACGCCAGCCATCGGCGCAAGCGCCAGATTTGGTGTGATCTTGACCTTGCCTATATTGAGTTCGCTGCCCATAAGAAAAAAGAAAGTGTAGCATAGCGTGCTCGAGCCGTGAATCGGTCCTGCCACAAGGCGCGAAGGCGCAAAGACGCACGAAGATCTTTGTGACACTTTGAGTCGTCGAGTCTTCGCGGCGATTTCACCTCACCCGGCGCGCGTGCTAGGATGCTCTCTCCAAAGCCGATGACTGCCGATCAAAATCGATTCGCTTCTATTCACATAGTAAAGTTCGCAACCTTGGTTGCGTTGATCCTTTCTGCCTGCCCAATGCTTATCGCAGCACAGCAGGAACCCAAGTCAAAAGAGGAGAAGGAAGACGAGAAGAAGGCCGATGCGTTCAAGGTCCAAAAGATCACGGCCGGTCTGGGATTGTACTCGATCGGGCCGGTCTCGCCGGACAGGAAATACATCGTGCTGCTCGCCCGCAAGCCGGATGCGTCGCCAAATCTCTATGTGATGAATCTTGCCGATCACTTGATCCGTCCGCCGCTGACCAGTTTGAAATGGGGCGTCAGCGATCCCCAGTGGTCGCCGGACGGGCAATCAGTCGCATTCGCAGGCATGAACGAGAGCTCAGGCTTTCCGGAGCTATTCGTACTCGATGTCAAAACCGGCGTCGGGCGTCAGCTCACCAAGAACGCGTTCAGCGACAAAGAGCCCGTCTTCACTCCCGATGGAAAGCGACTGCTTTACACTTCGGATGAAAGCCCGTTGCCCGACGCCGCGTTTGGCATTCTGCACGTCGCTTCCATCGCAGTCTCGGGCGGCAAGCCTCAGTTCTTCACCGAAGACGAGTGTTCGTCGATCCACCCGATGATTTCAGCAGACGGGAAGAGTGTCCTGCTGATCAAGGTGAGCGACAACAGCGGAAAACATTCACTTTGGGAGTATGGCCTGGACGGAAAGGCTCGGCGCGATCTCACCGGTCTCAAGTTCGCTCGAATTCGTGATTACGTTCCGATCGGCCCCGGCGGCGCCACAGTTCTGTGGGCGCAGGAGGAAGCCGAGCAGCAAGAAGACATCTACCTCCTCGACCCAAAGAGCGGTAAGGTGAGTGAGCTGCCTGAGCCTGATTTGCCCAAACGCTCGCCAACGGTCTCGCCGGACGGCAAGATGATCGCTTTCGTCGGCGCAGCGCGCTTTGGCTCGCAACTGTTTGTGTACGACGTGGAGACCAACACGATCAAACAACTCACCTTCAAGCCGGCGAACACTCATTCGCCGAGATTCATCTCGAACACCGAAATCCTGTTTGGCTCAGATCGCGACAAACAGAATGAGCTTTATCTGATAGATATCTCCCAACCCGCCGAACAAAAGAAAAAGTGATGCCTGTAGGGGCGGCCCTCCGTGGCCGCCCCTCGTTGGCGAATAACACCTTCAATTTGAGGGAGGGGCGGCCACGGAGGGCCGCCCCTACATGGATCAAAAGAGTTCCGATTGTTCCATTGGCACGATCGATTCCTTAACGCGCGGGTAAGTTTCGAACAGCGACGCGGGACCGGGCACTTTCTCTTCGTCAAGCATCGCCTTGATCTCTAAAGCATTCACCACGCCCTTGCCGCGGAAATGGTTGTTGGTTACGACGTAAGTCTCTTGCGCGTCGGCTGAGACTTTCTTTATCCGATCCACCCACGGCTCGAGCTCTTCGGGCGAGTAAAGATAATCGTAACGATCGTGAGGCGCGGCATCCTGGCGAAACCAGTTTTCGTAGTTGCGCCCGTGCAGTCTGACATAACCGACCGGCGAAGTAGCGCGCGCCGAGGGCTTGATCGAGCGCTTGAACAGCGGCTGATCTATATTGCAAAAGCCGACGCCGCGCCGCTCGAGTGATTGATAAACCGCAGACTCGTTCCAAGACGCGTGTCGCAGCTCGACCACCAAGGGATACTCCTTGAACTTGTCGAGCAAGCCCGACAGATAATCGCGCTCCTCTTCGGTGTTCTTGAACGACCACGGAAACTGCAGCAGCAACGCGCCGAGTCTCCCTGCCTCAGCAAGCGGATCAATGCCCTCGCGAAACATCTTCTCATCTTCAGCAGTCGCCTCACCGCGCCTATGCGTGAATTGCTGATACAGCTTGAGCGTGAACTTGAAGTTGTCGTTTTGTGCGACGCGCTTGGCCCACGACTTGGAAGCCGAGGCGGAGGGAGGCCGATAGAATGTATTGTTGATCTCTATCGTATCGAAGAAAGCCGCCAGGTAAGCGAGAGGATCGAATTTGGAACCGGCGTTTTCGGGATAGACGATCCCTTTCCAATCTTTGTAAGACCACCCCGCCGGCCCAACTCGTGTCTTGTGCTTCACGAGGTAATTGTAAACAGTGTTCGTTCCGCGCGGCCAGAAGCAACCACGTAGTGGTGGAATGTTTGTAGAAAGGCATGTCGAGTCAACGCGCACCCCAGTGGGGTGCAATGTGTCGGGTCTTACTGGTCCTACGGAAATTCGCAGAACAACAACGCGCTCCGCTGGGTTGCATTGACCGACCGAAGACGCGCCTCAAGTCGCATTGTTGATCGCCCCCGTGTCCTTATGGAGAAAACTGCTTGACTTTTTTCTCGGCTGTAGTAAAGTAGCGTGGTTCTCAAGACAGCTCGCCGATCCGTGAAGCGCTACGCGGCGCTCTTTCTGGCCTTTTCGTCGCTTCAAGGATGCGGTCAACAACTTCCCCGAAGAACGCGAGCGCTGGTTCGTATATGAGGCAAAGCGACGACGCGAGTACATCGAGGAGTGGGCGCGCGATCAACGCATCGAGGTGGACTTCGATACGGACGAGTGAGCAACAAAAACCGAGAACTGATAACCGCAGTCGCCGACGGGTGCTCACGGGTGCGCGTCAGATTTTCGCGCCGAACCACGGCGATGATACACAGTCCCAAAGAGGCACGCAGTTCGTTTGCGCCGCAACTCCGTAAGGAGTTGGATGTTTATGGCAACGTGTGGAGTGTGATGTGCACCCCAGTGGGTGCGATGCGCGACATCCTTTTAGTCCAGGCCAACGAGGATCATTGCACCCCGCTGGGGTGCGGCCGACCCAAAATCTCGTTGCTATAAACATCGCACCCCTCTGGGGTGCACAACGCGGCAACGGCGGATGCAGGGAATGATTTAGAGGGCAGACCGCGCGAAAATCTGACGCGCACCCGGTGTTCAATGAACCCGAGACGGTCCACCTTAACCTGCGTTATAATTCCGGCATGTCAGTCGAGCGCATATCTGTAGATTCTTTGCTGCAAGGAGTCGATGAGTTCTTTATGGCTCAAGGTCCGGTTCACAAAACAATGCGATCGCTGGCTCGACGTTTGTCCGAAGAGGGCATAGATTACGCGTTGGCCGGCGGGATGGCGCTGGTCCTGCACGGTTATCGCCGGGAGACAATAGATGTCGATTTCCTGCTGACTCGTGAAGGGCGAGACGAACTAGAAGAAAAACTCGCAGGTCGCGGATATGTGCCCTTGTTTCCGGGAGCGCGAAAAAGATTTCGCGACACGAACACCCGCGTCGAGATCGACCTCATTATCACGGGCGAATACCCCGGAGACGGCAAGCCTAAGCCCGTGTCGTTCCCACATCCTCGTGATGCGTCGATTGAGATTGACGGCATTCGAATCGTGACGCTCGAAAAGCTGATCGAGCTGAAGCTTGCGTCAGGCATGACCGCGCCCGACCGCTTGCGTGATCTTGCCGATGTCCAGGAGTTGATCAAAATCAAGAAGCTGGATGCCGAGTACGCCGACCGCCTTGATCCTTACGTCAAGGACAAGTATCTAGAGCTGTGGCATGCCGTAGCAAGTGTTACTGCAACTGAGGCGCGCGAGGCCGAGGGAGAGATCTAACTTCCCGGAATTCAAGCGAGTCAATCGCTTACGGCTGTTTACCACGAAGCTCGCGAGCTCTTTGATACTCGCGATTTGCCTCATCCTGAAGCCCCTGACTGTAAAGCGCGTGGCCCAGCTTTGTGTGGAGCCCGTCGTCCGAAGGTCTTAGCGCGACCGCTTTGCGAAACGAGTCTGCTGCTTGTTTGAATTGCTGTCGAGCGAAATACTCGTCACCCGACGCGGCCACCAGATTGACGTTGGTTGGATCGAGCGCAGCGGCCGCCTCAAACTCCGCGAGCGATGCTTGATTCTGTTGGCTCCTGTAGAGCAATGCCAGATTGTAATGCGGCGCCGCCCATTTCGAATCAAGCTCGATCGCTCGCTTGAACGCGCGTTCTGCCCGCCAGCCGTCAAGCTTGCCCTGATAAACCAACCCCAACGCATTGTCGACCACAGCCAGTTTTGCAGCCTGAAGCTGCGAAAGGGCGCGCTCGGCTTCGTCGAAAAACTGTAATGAAATCAACGCCTCGACGGCGCTCAGCTTTTCAAGCGCGACCGCCTCGGCGCTATCCGGCGTGAGGCTCCTCGCGCGGGCGAGCATCTGTCCAGCTCGTTTGAAGTCATCAACCTTATCGGCGATGTTATCGCTCCGCACGTCGCCGCCCACGAGCGCTCGCCCCTCGACGATAAGCGCTGCTGCCAGCACAGGCTTCACTCGCGCCGCGTCCGCCGAAGCGCTCGGCTCACTCGCCAGTCGCATGTATAGATCCCACGCACTGTTGTTTTTGGGCTCGATCAGGTTCTTCGACGCGATTGCTGCTGAAATCTGTAACACCAAGGGCGTGGGCGCAACCTCTGGACTAGAGGTGGGAACCGACACCGCCAGAGTCTTCTCGGGTTGAACGGTTTCGCGATCCGAAACGACCGCGGCGTTAGGGATATAAACCTTCGGCTTTGGCGGCGCCGGGATCTCCGCGGTTGCGACTACAGAGGGCGCGAGGCCGCGCGGCGACGAAGCGGCAAGTTGGCCCGCGTTGACTGCTTCTACACCAGGCGGAGTCGGAGTGCGGCGCGGCGCAGGGTTTGGCGGCGTCGATATGTCTACTCTCGCAACTTCGGAAGACGCGGGTGCGCGGGACGGCGACGTAGCCGGTTGGCCTGTCTTGACTGCCTCAACACTAGGCGGCGTCGGAGCGCGAGACACCGGAGGCCTTGCGGGCTCGGGCGCAGAAGCCGGTGTAGGCTTCGGCGTGACCGCAGCGCGGACTGGGGTTTCAGTTGTGAGTTTTGAGGTTGTCGAGCCAGGTTGCGTTCCGGATACGCTTGCAACCACGGGCGTCGATTCAGACTTCTTTTCTTCGCGTGGAACCGCCGGAGCTGGAGTTCTGGTGGTTATCTCTGGTTTGTCGCCGGACTGCGATCTTTGCGGAACTGTCGCTTCCGCTACTTGTCGTTGGGGTTGACGCGCGATTTCCACGGATTTGGGTTGGGTGACTCTCGCAAGCGTCGCCGGACTCCGCCACGGATGTTGTTTGTTGGATGTATCATCCGCTACGCGTGCCTTCAGAAGGTCGAAGAGCTCGTCGGCTGAAAGGGCCAAGTCGCCGTTTCGCTGAGCGCCGTCGATCAGCACGTCTGCGAGATGCTTGGCAAATGCACCGTGACCGCCCCACCGTTGACCTTCGCGAGAGAACTCTCCTGGCCCGCTGGCAACGATTGCCAACACGCCGGGCCTCGACGCAGCAAGCCCTTCAAAAGCGCGCGCGAAGGATTTCGCAGAGTCCGGGTCCGAGTCGGGATCGAAGAAATCACGGCGTGTAGCATCCATAATCACCACCACACGCCCTGAACGGATTCTCTGCGTTAGCGCTGCGGTGATCTCGGTGACCGACAATGCCGTTGCGTATGGGTCCTTCGGGTCTGAATCGTAGCCGAGCAGGTAAGCTTCCCCGAACTCGCGCTCGACCATTCCGTGGCCGGAAAAAAATATGAGAACGGTGTCCGACTCAGAGGCCGAGCGCGCGAGCCAGTTTCCGATAGCGGATTTGACCGCGGCAGTCGTCGCTTCAGCACTCGTCAGCAGTCTCACATTCTGCGGACTGACTCCCTTCTTCTCGACCGTCTCCGCAAACAACGTCGCGTCACGATCGGCGAATTGGAGTTGTTGCCCGCCTGGCAGTTTTTGATACTTCGATATGCCTATGACTACTGCCCAGGTCTTCGACCCTTGTTCGCGTTGTTGTGCAAAGGCTGCGCCAGACAGAAGGGCGCAGATAATGGTAACCGCAAACTTCATAAGCATCACGAACGGGAAAGGGCGCCGACATCTACTCAACGTAGAGGTCCCGCGCCCCTGATAGTTCAACTTCATCAACCTGTAGGGGCGGCCCTCCGTGGCCGCCCTTTGTCCAGCCGCTGGTCGGGTTCAGGGCGGCCACGGAGGGCCGCCCGCACATGGCCTAATTAAAACTGGCGACCGCCGTGTCCTCGTTGTCGAACGACTCAAACACCGTCAGCAACTTGGTGATGGTCAGGAGATCGTGAATCTTCTTTGTCTGATTTAGAAGCTTCAACTGGCCGCCGTTGTGGTTGGTCGTCGTGTAAGAGCTTACCAACTCGCCGATGCCGGAGCTGTCCACGTACGAGACGTCGCCGAGGTTGAGGAGTATCTTCTTCTTGCCATCGTCGAGCAGACGGCGGACGGCTTCGCGCAACTGCACGCTGCCCTCGCCGATGGTTATCTTGCCTGAAAGATCCAATATCGCGACATCGCCAACCTGGCGATCCCTGATGTTCAAATTAGCCATCTCTTTGAGTCTCCTTTTCTGCGCTCTAGCTCTTGATCTTTTTCATTCGCACTACGCTTCCGCCCTCGGGATGAATCGAATGCTCGACCTCATCCATGAATGTGCGCATATAAAAAATTCCCCGGCCGCTCGGGTTAAGCAGATTATCCGAATTCGTGGGATCAGGCAACTGGTTAGGGTCGAACCCTTTCCCATGATCCCTGACGTAAACCGTGAGCGCGCCGTTTCCAGTAACGAAACGAACGTCCACCTTCTTGTCGGCATCGCTCCGGTTGCCGTGCACGATGGCGTTAACGACCGCCTCGTGCACCGCAAGTTCGATCCAGCCGGCGGCGTCTTCGTCAAATCCAATCTCGGCCGTAATGCGCTTGGTAACTGACGCTACTGTCTCAGCGAACTCGAGTTTGCTATCGATTGAAAGCTCGATGGTCTGTGTCATCAACCTTCTCAACCCGGGATCGAACAGCGCATCGCAACAACTAAGGTGGTTACAAAAGCGCGTCTTTGTGTAACATGCGGGAAGTTGCGATGTCAAGAACGGTGACAATTAGGGGACCTGCCAGGCTCTCGGGCTCGCTAATTTTGCCGGGTGACAAATCAATCTCGCACAGAGTCGCGATGCTTGCGTCGGTCGCTCCTGGGGTATCGAGAGTTACAGGAATGGCCACGAGCGCCGATTGCAAGGCTACCCTTGATTGCATTCGAAAACTCGGGATAAGAGTTGAAGACGCGGGCTCGGAGCTGGTGATTCACGGTCGAGGGTTGTTCGGATACCGCCCGGTCGAGCCCGTGCCCCGTCTTGATGCAGGAAACTCCGGCTCCACAATAAGGATGCTTAGCGGACTTCTGGCGGGACAGGGTTTTACTTCTGAATTCGACGGCGACGCGAGCCTTCGTCGAAGACCGATGGGCCGAATCATCGAACCACTCCGACAGATGGGAGCACACATCGATAGCGCTGGTGGTAACTTTCCGCCGCTGGTGATCGAGGGCAGGAAGCTCCGCGCGATAGATTACGCGAGCCCTGTCGCGAGCGCTCAAGTCAAGACGTGTGTGTTGTTTGCAGGGTTGCTTGCCGAAGGCCGCACTACTTTCCACGAGCCTGCGCCTTCCCGAAATCACACCGAGCTAATGCTGAAAGAATTCGGCGCGCCGGTCGAATTCGAGTCGTCTGGCGCCGTGAGCGTCGAAGGTTTGCACGAATTGAGGCCGGCGGCTTGCACGGTCCCCGGCGATTTGTCTTCAGCAGCTTTCTTTATTGCTGCCGCAACGGTCTTGCCGGACTCTGAGTTATCGATTCATGACGTGAATCTCAATCCCACTCGGCATGCCTTTGTTGATGTGTTGAACGAGTTAGGAGCGGCGATCACAAAACGCAATGTGCGTGAGCGGCATGGAGAGAAAGTCGGAGACCTGATCGTATCGAGTCGTGGGCTTGCAAGCGAACCTGGCGGCACACTATTGTCGGGTCCACTTATACCTAACATCATTGACGAGATTCCTATTCTGGCCGTTGTCGCCACTCAGGTTGAAGGCCGAGTCGAGGTCCGCGACGCAAAGGAGCTGCGCGTCAAAGAGAGCGATCGAATACGAACCATCGCCGAGGGCATACGAGCGCTTGGCGGCGAGGTCGAGGAGTTTGAAGACGGCTTTGCGATTGAAGGTCCGCAACGGCTAATGGGAGGACGAGTCGAGGCGGCGGGCGACCATCGAATCGCAATGGCTTTGGCGATCGCCGGATTGATAGCGGAAGGGGAAACCGAGATTGTGGATGCCGACTGCGCAGCGGTTTCGTTCCCGGAGTTTTACGATTCACTGGCGAGCTTGACTCCGCCCGACACGATCGCTCGCGTCGGTGAGCGTTTGTAGTCCCGCCTTCAGGCGGAAGCTCGTATTCTCTTAGCATTGAACGCTCCGCTTACTACAAACTTCCGCCTGAAGGCGGGACTACGAAACTTTAAGAAAGATGGCCCATCAGCACACAACGTCGGACGACTCACTCATTTTTCTGGTGGGCTTCATGGGCGCGGGGAAGTCGACGGTCGGTCGAGCGCTCGCCAGTGAGCTTGAATACAAGTTCCTCGATCTTGATGAGCTAATCGAAGCGCGAACAGGCAAATCAGTACAAGCCATCTTTGCCGAGCTCGGTGAAGCGGAATTTCGCAGACTCGAGAGCGAAGCAATTTCGTCGTGCGACGAATTGAAGCGGGCGGTAGTCGCGCTTGGCGGCGGCGCTTACATTTCTGAAGAGAACCGGACGAAGCTGCGCTCGATCGGTGAGACGGTCTGGCTTGATTGCCCGCTCCAGGTATGTCTTCGGCGAGTCGGGGGCGACGAGTCTCGTCCGCTGCTGGGCAGCAGAGATGAGATGAGATTGTTGTTTGAAGGGCGGCGTGTTGCTTATTCTCGGGCGGATTACGTCGTAGCAGCCGGAGAGGGCTCGCCCCAGGAGATTGCGCGCGTGATAATAAGCATGCTCGCATCACAACCACGTAGTGGTTGAATGTTTGTAGAGGCGGCGAGCGGCTGAAGGCTCGGCTAGACTCGCTGCCCATTCGTATGCTGATAGTACTCGCAGTAATCAATCAGACAACACTGCTCACACAGCGGGTCTCGTGGCCGGCA
>DASXSR010000135.1:0-16618 GCA_036505875.1 Blastocatellia bacterium
GTCTTTATCACGTCGTTGCCGCCAACTCGAGCGAACTCGCCGTTCTGCAGCACTCGCAGCAGGCTGACCTGAGCCGACAATGACATCTCGGCTATCTCGTCCAAAAACAACGTGCCGCCGTTTGCCTCTTCGAACTTTCCGATTCGCCGGCTGCGCGCATCGGTGAACGCGCCTTTTTCGTGGCCGAACAATTCAGACTCCAAGAGACTCTCCGGGATGGCGCCGCAGTTGATCTTTATGTACGGCTTCCCGGCGCGCGACGAACGGGATTGAATCAAGTCGGCCATCAGCTCTTTGCCTGTGCCAGACTCGCCTTGGATGAGCACCGTCGTGTAGTTGTCGGCGACGTAAAGCGCCATCTGCATTGACCGCAGGAAGTTGTCGCTCTTGCCTACGAGCCCGCTGCCCAGGTGGCTGTGCGCGTGTTCGAGCTCGCGTCGCAGCCTCAAAACTTCCGCGGAGAGCCTCGCTTTTGACAGCGCGATCGCAAGCTGATCTGCAATGCCGAGGGCCAGCGCGGTAACCTCCTTCGCAAACGATTGTTGTGGCTCAGACCACAACAACACCAACGCCCCGAATATCTTGTCTTCGATCAGAATTGGGGCGATGATCGACGCGCCGGCGTTGAAGACCTCGGTCAGAAACGAGCGCGCGTACTCGTGCTGTTCCGGGCTGAGGATCTTCAGCATCTGTCCGCGCTCGACGGTTTTGGGCATCAGTTCGAGGATAGGGAACTTCAGCGAAGGTCGCCTGAGTATCTCCGCGTCAACGGCGCCTGAGGTGCGCAAGTTCGTGAAATGAATCTCGCTGTTGCTGGCGTCAATGATCGCCAGGCAACCCGCCTGAATTCGAAGCAGGTCCAGCGAGCGATCCAGTATGCGTTCGATCACCTCGTTGAAATCGGAGCCGGTGTTGATGTCGTTGGCGATCTCGAGCAGCGCTTTGTTGATCCGCGCTTCCCGCTCCTTCTCGCTGTAAATGTGCGTGTATCGATAACCGATGGCGATGTGCTGCGCGAGATTGCGGATGAAGTTAATCTCGTCCTCGTTCCAGCGATAATGCTCGCGGCAATGATGCAAACCCATCATCCCGAGAAGTTGCAGGTTGAAGGTGATCGGCACAATCAAGACAGACTTGCTGCCCAATCCTTCGGTAAGTTGTTCAAGGATCGGAGGAAGGTCATTGGCTGACGTATTCTCAATCGCTTGCGGGCTGTATGGATCAACCCCTTCCTGCAACCGCTCGATATCGACTTGAAGTTGCAGGCCAAGCAGCGACGGCGTCTGGTCGTCATCGTTGGCGCGGTACTCGTGAGTAACCCGGAGATGGTTTTCGGGCGTGAGAGTCATCACGTCGCAGCGATCGACCCCCATCATTTTGCCGACTTCGGTTACGGTCGCTTGAAGGAAGTGGTCGAGATTTATTACGGAAAAGGTTTCCGAGCCGATGCGGTTGAGGATCGCCTCTCGCGCCTCGTGCATCTCCAGCTTGCGCTCAAGTGAAAGTGTCTGCGTAGTAGTTGTCATTCCGCGTTTGCCCAAATGAACGGTCTATACTCGTTTCTAGATGACAGCGCCCTGCTCTGCTAAGGGGAGTGATTATGACTCATGAACCAAATGACGGCAAGTTTAGAGCCCTCCAGTTCTTTCACTCAACCCTCGGTTCTTAAGACAAACGACCGGCCAGATCAGTTACAAGGAAACACGCCCTCAATTGCGCTCTTCTCGATTTTCTGCACCGGGCTTGCCTCGCCGCTGTCTGGTTTCAAGAGGACGAAGCCGCTTCCGTCGAATATAAGGTATAAGTTACGCGAGCGCTGTGTTTCGCGGCCGTCTGCGCTGTAACCCTCCGGCAAGAACTGCCGTAGGGTTTCTTGTGAAAGTTTGGTGCTGTTGAGATCGAGTTGCACACATTTTACAGATGGTCCTCCTAGCTCCTGCGGGAGCTTGGAAAACCACTCAAGAAAATAAAGAAGCAGTACGGCTAGCGTGGCAACACTCACATATAACCACACGATGCTGTAAAGAACCGCACGCAGAAATTTCTCCGGCTTGCCCTTCAAGAAGAACGCGCTCACATACCCTACCGTCACCCCACCGCCGATTATCCAATTAGGTATCCAGGAATATCGCTGTGGAAGCATCAACCTTGTTACGTACGAGATAATGACTAAGGCGACGGCAGCGTTTTGTAACAGCTTCCCCAGGTTTTCCCGTCGCTTTGTGAAGGCCTGTCTTCTGAACCAGCGGGCCACGGCTCGGAGGACCTTTATCAAACAAACGAGTAGAAGCAGGATGGCTGCCGGGAAAACACCGGCTGTAAAATACTGCGCGTCAAGAGCCGGAATAAGCCCGAGATGTTGGCGCCAAGCATAAAAGGCCCACGAAAAATAACCTAACAGATAGACGCCAGTTCCAAATGCGATCAGCGCATCTCTGAGCGTGCCAATTCTCGTCAGAAGGTTTGTCTTGGAGTCAAACTTTTCTGCCTGTGGGCGTCGATCGAGTCGGCGTTGCCAGTAACGCGATTCAGTTGGGCGAGTCGCCATCGCTGACCATCATCTCCCGAATCGCTCTGCTGTTTCAGCGGGTTAACATTAGGACTTTGCTCTCACCGCCGTCTGGATTGCGCACCTTGATCGGGACGGCGACGCCCGGCGGCAGCGCGCTCGAAGGCACGCGGGCCAGGAAGGCGGTCCCGTCATTGCTCCTCGGCTTGGTGGAGTAACCCTTGTTTCCCACAATCACCGTTACACCCTCTTGCATCCCGGAGCCATATACGGTGAATTTTTCACTTTTGGCCTTGTAAGCGATATCCTGCAAGAATGGCGGTGTGATTTTGACCTGGGCCTGCAGCGCGCCGATCGCGCTGAGCCTCCCGCCGGTGATCACATAATCGCGAAGGTTGTCGCTTGCTTGCACGCCAGCCAGTATCCTTCGCTTGATGATAATTGCGTTGTCGTCGGGATACTTGGACTTGACAAGCCCAGCGACGCCCGACACGAACGCCGCCGATATCGAAGTCCCATCCGCGCAAGTGTACCACTTCGAAGGATCAATCTCATCAGAGCAAAGAAAACAGTTTCCGTGCGCCTTGGTTGTGAGCACCGACACGCCGGGCGCCGCCAGATCTACCGACCTGGGTCCGAATCCCGTCTCGATCGTGTACGGATCGCCCACCGGGTGCCAAACCTCATCGTTGAAATCGGAGGCCGCAACGACGATCTCATTCGGCAAACCGTAAGATGCCGGATAAATCCTGCTGTAATCCAGGTTGAAACCTTCATTACCGGCTATGCAGACCAGCAAAACGCCAGCGTCGTTGGTGGCTTGCACCGCATCCTGCAACACGCGCGCATCCTGCTCGGTGGTGTCACTCGCATTGAGCAACGTCCGCCAACTCGCGTTGATAATCGACGCTCCAGCGACGATCGAATAAACCAGTCCGCGCGCGGCATCGGCGATCGTCGCGTCGTATTGCGTTGGGCCCGGGCCAAACCGTCGATAGAATCTAACCGGCAGTATCTTTGACTGGCATACACCGGCGATCCCGATTCTGTTGTTCATCTCGGCGGCGATGATCCCCGCTATCTGCGTGCCGTGACCGACTGCGTCGCTAGTGTCTCCATTCTGTTCGGCGACGTTGTAGCCATGAACATCGTCTACATAACCGTTGTGATCGTCGTCGATACCATTTCCCGCGATCTCTCCCGGGTTTGTGTATATGTTTCTCACGAGGTCCGGATGGGTGAGGTCGATTCCCGTATCAACAACTGCAATTATCACGTCGGGGCTGCCAACCGTTAAATCCCAGGCCTGGTACGCTTTGATGTCTGCGTTGGCGGTAGGATAGTAGTTAGGATTGCATTCGCTGAGAGTATCGCCGGAATTGAGAAGCGGCCACTGTTCCCAGAATTTTGGATCATTTGGAATAACGCTCCCGAACGTCACTAGATAATTCGGCTCGGCGTATTCGACATCATCACGGGCGCGAAACTCGTTGACGATCTGCTCAACATCGGAATTCTGGTCGAGTTTGATAACGAACACGCGATCCAGTCCGCGCTCGGATATTATTCGGCTGATGCGCGGGCTGCCGGTTGTTCTGACGAGCGGCTCGGCTGCTCGTTCGGTGGTCTTCGCCGATTGTTCGCCGGCCAGGCGGGCGATGGTCATTAATCGTTCGTTGAGATCAGCAATCTCGAACTGCGGCGCGTCCGGCCTAAGCTTCACTACTACCTCGCCGGGCGCGTAACTGGAGTGGTTTACTGGTTTCGTGGCCGAGGCTTTTTTGCCGGTCCCAACAAGCACCAGAGCAATCAAGGCAAGCAAGAAAGCACGCAATCTAATCATCGAGCTAAGACCAGTCCATCTTCAATACGGGGTTTTTTGCTTATAACCTACGTCAGCCGAGAGATGCAAGCTCTTTCTCGATCTGCCGCCGGGTCCTCTGAAGCTCGAGCAGATAGGGTGGCGCCGCCCGGTCTTCACATTCTTGCGGGGTCAAACGGCATCGCTCACACGTACCGTCGATGTCCAGACGGGTGATTGACGGATCGCGCGCGAAGCGGACCGTCCTCCCAAATTCCTGATCGCAGCGGAACCCCAAGGATACCGAGGAAGTCGACGACGGCTTCAGCACAAGGCGACGCGCCATCGCGACGCATAGGTACCTGTCGTCGGAGTCGATGAACTGCGAGACTTGCGCGCCGACGATCGGTTCGACTACTTTCTTGCGGCTCGCTCGCTCACGTTCGAGATCCTGAAGAATGCGGATCGCCAGCCACCGGCGGCAATAGTGTTCGCTGACTCCGGTGCCGACCGGTATCAGGACTTGTGACATGTTCAAATGTTTCACAAGCCTATATTCGCCCTTCTCTTGATTGAAGCGAAGAAAATGAAGCTTGATGCCGAAGTATTCGGGCAAGATTTCAGTCAACCGGTACATGAAGATCTCCGGCGTTACCTCGTAAGCATCCAGGAAATCGCGGAAGCGCCGAGGTTGCCAGCGGTCCATCGCGAAGAACTCTCTGATGTCGCCGAGCAATCGCTCGCGGTTCATCAAAAGCGCGCCGCCAAAGTAAGACGCCTTGAAATCGTTCAGCACTTGCTCGAATGAATCCACCCGCTCGGGGGCCGAAGTCATCGCGCGTTCCTTCAGACCCATCACCTGGTAACCGATCTCGCGCGCCAGAACGAACTTCTTTTGTCTTTCGTTGAGCGCGGGATTGATCACAAGCGTCGGGGGTTGGTTTTTTTTGGTCAACAGCACGGAGCGGAATTGCCGCAGACCGGGATAATCGCGAAGCTTCTGGTCGTCAAGCCGATAGTTGAATCGCTTTTCGATCAATGATTGAAGATCGGAATACGCGGGCGTTGGACCTGACTTGATCCCTGCCTGGCGCGCGAAATCATCAACAGCCCGCTCGATATCGGGAAAGTAATTCGCGTGCAACTCCTGATACGATCTCAAGGCCGACCGATAGAGGTGCTCGACGCCGATGTTGTATTGTCCAGCGATCCCGATGAGCGCACTGACCAGCGCGCTCGCCTCGGCGGGTTGTCGGGTCATCAGCTCGACGACCTGCGCCGGCGAAATCCCGAACAGATGAAAAGGAAAGTTGTGCAGAGCAGCCGAGCCAAGGAAGTCCGAAAGCGGGCTGAGCTGCTCGTCGAGCCTGATCGAGACCAGATCGTCATAGCCTCGCCCGAGCGCTTCCGCCATTCGAGCGATCTTCTCAGCCTTAGGATATTTCTTACCGTGTTCGATTTCCGTCAGATAAGACGTCGATAGTTTCGTACGCACGCCCAGATCAGTGAGCGATAGCCCTGCCTGCTCGCGGAACTGGCGAAGCTTCATTCCAAATATGACTTTGTGATTGAGACCCATCGAATTCAACTGCGTCAGATCGAGTCGACGATCAATAGATGAGAGGCTTGCTCTGCTTAAGCTTCAAACTAACATTTGCACTCGTGAAGAGTCAACGCAATGTGCATACAAAGAGATTAACGCTGCGATGAAGAGCGGAGACGACGTAGATTACTCAGATTCTCTTTACTTCTTCAACCAACCGTTCTTTGTCAGAAACGCCGCCAGCGACTCGTTAAACTCCCTCGGTTTTTCCATCATCAAGAAGTGACTCACGCCCTCCCACATTCGGTAGTCGAGGTTTGGCGCGATGCTTCGAAAGAATTGCTCGTTGTCAGCCGGCCAGAACGGGGACTTGGCGAGAATCGCGAGTACCGGCACGTTGACCTTGTCCTGTTTCCAAATCGACTCGTCGGCCATGCCTTCCATCGCGCTGATGGCGACGCTCTGAGGCGTGTTCAGCATCGAAGACTTGATCTCCTCGCGAAGCGCCGGCTTGAGCTGAGGGCCCAGCATCATATCTATGAATTTACCGACCTGTTCTTTGTAGTCTGGCCCACGCAGCGGAGCTATGAATTGTTCCATCATCTTCTTATCGCCGAACGGCCGCAGCGGGCCGTCGACGATAACCAACGCGAGCGTTTTTTGGGGATACTTCCTGTAGAACTCGCGGATGACCGGCGTGCCCATGCTGTGACCAACCAGAACCGCGCGCTTGACTCCCGCGTCCGACATCACCGCGTCGACTGCGCGAGCAAAGAGGTCCATCGTGTATGCAATCTGCGGCTTGTCGCTTTGTCCGTGACCTGGAAGATCGATGGCAATGACACGCGTATGCTTCTCAAAGTCTGCGATCTGATCACGCCAGAAGTCAATGTTGCAAGTCCAGCCGTGAACGAACACCAGCGCGTCTTGACCGTTACCATAGCTCTTGTAATGAACGCGAAAGCCGTCGAGCTTCGCGAAACGGGACGTCGCATCGCTTCGCGGCTCAACTAACACTCTCGCGTTTGCTTGTCGCGCGCTCCATAAACTGAGACCGAGAATAACGGCCAAACACAATGCCGTTCGATCCAACCAAGTTGTCCTGGTGCTCAATGTAGTTCACCTCCTCCCAGATTCTGCGCGAGAACTGCTTCGCAAAAACCCCAATCAAGCCATCCTCGCCGGCTTCCGAATGATCCGCGGAGCGTTCGAACATGCCCCGAATATGACAAGGTAAACAGATTCCAAAGAAACTCGCAAACAATGTAGCCTATGGTGCTCAGTCAGCATATTCAAAATTGAATGGCGTCGCGGTCTCACCGCGGAGTCCGTCGCCGCACGACCACAAGCGACATGTCGTCGGCTTGCGGGCAGCCGCCTACAAAATCCTGCACGGCCCCAAGCATTGAGAACAGAACTGCATCAGCATAACTGCCAGCCGCGCACCGCAACTGCGCCTCGAGTCGATCGAACCCAAATTCCTCGTCCCCATAGTTGTGCGCCTCCAGGATCCCGTCCGAATAGGCCACCAGCACATCCCCGTCTCTCAGTTCCGCGCTTCCTTTAACGAAGGAGGCCTGGGAGACGGCGCCCAGCAAAGGCCCTCCATCAGAAAGAGATTCGAGGCGCCCGTCCGCGCGCAGCAGCAACGCAGGAGGATGTCCCGCGCTGCAGTAGTCGAGCCTGCCGTTTGCCGAATTGAGCCTTCCCAGAAACAAGCTGGCCAGCGGCACGCCAATGGACGCGCGGGAAAGGTCACGGTTCATCCCGGTCACGATCGACTCAGGTTCGATATTAGACTTGCCGTGAATAGCCAACAGCCCCAGCAACAGAGTTGTCCACATCCCTGCAGCCAAGCCTTTGCCGGTGATGTCACCGAGGGCAACCATCACCGAGTCGCCAGCACCCTCCACGGTGATAAAGTCGCCAGGCAAGTGACGAGCTGCGAATGTTTCGCTCGCAATCTCAAAGCGGCCGTGCTGCACCAATCGCGGCGCGCATAGCCGGCGATACACCTGCGAAGCTTCGAACAGCGCGGCGTGCAGGTCGGCGTAATTCGCCTGGAGCTCCGCAAGGGTCAATTCCAGTTCTTGCTCGCGCGTCCTTCTTACAAACTCACGGCTAGGCAGCGGAGAGGGTTGAACGCTAACCGCAAGTCCCCCGGTCGATCTGGCATTGAATAATGGTTGACTCATTAGACCCTTACCTCATCCCACGAACTTGTAACCGCTGCCATGCACAGTCAGAAACAGGCGAGGTTCTTCCGGATTGGGTTCCAGCTTCTGCCTGAGATGGAGTATGTGCGTGTCGACAGTGCGGGTGTTTGGGTAGTTGTCGTAGCCCCATACCGCGTCAAGCAGGCGATCGCGACTTAGCGTCTCTGCCGGGTGGGTGACAAAATAAGCCAGCAGCTCGAACTCCCTCCCTGACAACTCGACTTGCACGCCTGCTCGCCGGACCTCGTTCTTGCGTATGTTGACTTCGACATCCCCGAATCGATAAACCTCAGGCGCCGGCGCAGGAGAAACCCGACGCAGCACCGCTTTAACGCGAGCCATCAACTCGCGAATCGAGAAGGGCTTCGTAACATAGTCGTCGGCGCCCAGCTCCAGGCCGACGACCTTATCGATTTCCTGGCCGCGCGCGGTCAGCATGATGATGGGCAGCGCGGGCCTTTTGGCTTTCAACTGCTTGCAGACATCGAGTCCGCTCATTCGCGGCATCATTACGTCAAGCACCACGAGGTCCGGGTGATCAGCGAGCGCGCTCTCCAGCCCCGCGACGCCGTCCGGCGCACTGATCACTTCGTAGCCCTCGTATTCAAAGTTATCTCGCAGTCCGGCAACCATGGCTGGTTCGTCTTCGACAATTAGAATCCTCGTTTTCATTTTTCGCCTCTCTCTGGCGTCGCCCGCGGCCAAGGCGGCCCTTGTTTGATTATTGCGCTCTTCACGCGCCTGCCCCGGATGCGATGACATACGCTTCTCGGTCGGCCTCTTCCGTCAACGGCAGCGACAAAGTGAATTTGCTGCCTCTACCCGGCGAGCTTTCCACCTCGACTTCGCCTCCGTGGGCGTGTGTGATGTGTCGGACCAGCGAGAGGCCGAGTCCACTGCCCTTGGTGTTGTGCACCAACGGGTCGCAAGTTCGGTAGAACTTTTCGAATATCTTGGCTTGGTCGCGGCGCGCGATGCCGATACCGCGATCGACCACCTCGAGCTTCACGGTGCCGTTCGTTCGGTACAACTTAACCTTCAGAAACTTTTCGTCAGCCGAGTATTTGATTGCGTTGTTGACAAGGTTCAGAAGCGCTCGCGCAATAGCTTCACGGTCCAGCTTCATTGTTGGGATATTCGATTCAATGCTCGTCTCAAACTCGAAACCGCTCTTCTCGATTTGATAGCGATAGGTGTCAAGCGTGTTGCGCACGAGCTCCGCGATGTCGGTCTCACGCAAGTCGTACTCCTTGCGCCCGGCCTCGATGCGAGAGAAGTCCAGAATGTTGCTGATCAATTTGCCCAGCCGTTCGCTCTCCTTGCGAATGATTCGGTAGTACTCCTCCTTCTTCTCCTGAGTCGTAATGCGCCCGAGCTCGAGGGTCTCCGCGTACAACTGGATCAGCGACAGCGGTGTGCGAAGCTCGTGTGAAACGTTGGAAACGAAGTCGGATTTGAGACGAGCGAGGGCCATCTCCTTGCTGACGCTGCGATAGGTCAACACCAGGCCGCCGATCATCAGAAGCGAAAGCACTCCAAGAATCAAAATGCTTTGCTGAACCCAGCGGCTGGCAATCGCATCGGCGCTTGTGCCCTGGAATCTGATCCCCATCGCAAGTCCGCGAAAAACATCGTCGAGATTGCGTGAGACCTCGGGTTTTCCGTCTCCCCATCCAGCCGAAGTCGCGAGCGCGTTCCCGGCGTATTCGCCTTCACGCTCCGAGGGGAAGACCGACAAAGCAAGTTGATATCCGCTTTCGTCGGTCAACTTTTGCGCAACCATTTCCTCCAGGTTTTCCGGGAAGAAGGTTTGGTTCAGATAATCGGGCTCGAAGCTGATGCCCCCCAAAACGACCTTGTCTTTGGGGACTTGTGGTAAGACGAAGAATGCCGTCGTCATAACGACATCGTTGCCTTCCCGCTTGATCGGATCGGTGTAGCAGCTGATGGGCCGAGGTTTCTTATGCATCACGTCGCAGAGCATCTTGGCTTCGACACCGAACCACCCGCTATACATCTCGCTCAACCACTCGTGCTCGTGCTGAAAGTATTTTTCGCTCATTCGTTGCGGCTGGGAACGGAACAGCAGTCCTTTGTCGGCGTCGAACAGAAACATGTGCGCCAGCCAAGGATGCGTTGACAGTATGAGATCGAGTTTCCTCGCCTTCTCGTCTGCATCGCTGTCGGGATCCGGAAGAATATTCCTTACCTCTTCGATCATTGCATAAATCTTATCGTTGATGTTCTTCTCTGCGTCCGCGAGCATATACTGGAAGTCACGATGGATGCTGGCTTCTACTTTTTTGGCGCGCTTGATGGACTTCACGTGGTGGAAGTTGAGGTAAATGAGGGCAGCAGCCGGCAACATGACCGCCAGCTCCAGCGTGAGCATAAGTCTGAAGCGCTTGTTTCGGCTCCAGAAACGTTTGGTCTTCGAGTTCATTTCAACCTCCAACCGTCTTGCGGCACATAAAGCATACGCTAACGAATGTCAAAAAGTATCAAGCGTAAGTAAAAGGATGTCGAGTTGCTGCTGACTCTTCGTTACCTTTGGGGCACGATGTCTCCCGCCGTAGACGGACCATTGGAACGTCGCATCAGTCTTTGCGACGACCCGATTGCGTTCGAACGCGTTGGCGTGGACAAGAGAAAGGGCTACAGTTTCTGCAACCCGAAAAGGTGGAATGAATAATGAGCCGTGCAGGGCTCGAACCTGCGACCCGCTGATTAAGAGACAAGTCGTAAGATACTGCGAGAATTCGTTTCAGTCGCAACTACTGACATCTATGACAAGTTATAGCCACGGGTTATTGCGGAGCACTGCTGATCAAAGCTGACTTCGGCGAAAGACTGTCACGACATTGTCAGAAACTTACGTAATTGAAATGCGACTGCACGGGTGATGTGTAAGAGTTCCTAGTCGACGCTTGCCGGCATCGCCGCACTTCCATCAGGTTCTCTTTCAACACATAGCCACAAGCTCTTGCCTCAGGCGCGAGCCGGCCGGAGGAAGACCCACACGCCCGGCTCGCACTTCGCTTGCGATAGCTAACAGCCGATGTTCGCCTTGATGTTGTTGGCGGCGCTATTGATTACAGGCCGCTGCGGTCAACCTGCCGCACAAGCCTGGGCGTTAGTCTGACACTAACGGATTGGGCGTTTTGAAACCGAGCCGCTGGCACTATTCGCCACCCATATGTTTGCCCCATCAAATGCAATTCCACGTGGGTTGCTGCCGACGGTAATGGTGCCGAGGTTCTCTCCGTCGCTTGCGTTCAGCTTGACCACGGTGCCGGAGAGGCCGCTGTTCGTCACCCATATGTTTGCGCCATCAAATGCAACTGCAAATGGGCCGCTGTCCACGGCAAATTCTCCATACGCGCGAGGCAACTGATCCCAGCGCAGCATCGCCACCAATCGCAGATCCAGGCTACTGCTTGTACCCGGCGGGCCTTGCGGTCCCTGAATGCCTTGGGGTCCTTGCGGCCCAGCAGGCCCTTGAGCACCCGTCAATCCCTGTGGTCCTTGCGGTCCAGTTGCCCCAGTCTCTCCTTTAGGCCCTGCAGGTCCCTGTGGCCCTTGCGAGCCCGCTGGTCCAGCCGGCCCCTGTGGTCCTGCAGGTCCCTGTGCACCTTGCGAGCCCGCTGGCCCAGCCGACCCCTGTGGCCCTTGTTGCCCTGTTGCACCCTGCGGACCAGCAGGTCCTGTCGCCCCAGGATCGCCTTTTGGCCCTTGCGATCCCTGTGGCCCTGCTGCACCTGTGGCACCCTGCGGCCCTGTTGCACCTGTTGCTCCCTGCGGGCCTGCCTGAACCTTGCAGCCCTTGCGGACCAGAAGGGCCTGCCGGACCTTGGGGCCCTGTATCTCCTTTCGGACCTGTAGGAAAGTCTGCAAACAGAATTGTCGTGTAGGTCGGGGAGGCTGCATTATACCTTGATGTTGCCGGACCTTCTGCCGTGATCTTTCCCGGCCCTATCTGATTCGGTGCTACGAAGGACACCTTTATGCTGAAGACATCTCCTGACGGGAAAGGCCTGGTCGCGCCTCTGTAGGTTACCGTTACCTGCTTGTTTGCCGGATCAATTGCCACGTCGAAGTCGCCGGCACTCAAGCTGGAGGAGTTAACCAGCACTGCGCTTTCGAGTGCTAAGCCTGTCCCCGATGCTGCGCCCAATGTGAATTTGAAGGCATCACCTGATTGGATGTTTTTGTTTTGTTGTGCATTGCCGTTGTTTTGTTGTGTAATTGCCGTTGGTCACACTCAGGAACAGGCTAGAGCTTTCTCCAATTGGGAAAATGGACGGGGAAACGGTCACCACTGGTGTGTTTGAGCTACCAGATTGAGCAAGGGCAGCGGTGGGCGATAGTGCTAAGAGAATGCTAAGCAAGACTCCCAGCCAGGTTGCAGATACTTTCCTGTTCATAATATCTCTCCTTTGGTGTCCGCGATCGTTCTCGCGGGTTGTTCGGATTGTTTCTGAAGCGACGCTTCGAGCCATCGCCGCACTTCAATCAGGTTCTCTTTCAACACGTACCCACACGCGCCTGCTGCTCGCGCCGCCGCCCGCAGCGGTTTGTCGCCGTAGTCGGTAACAATGATGACTCTGGCGTCTGGATGAGTTTTGATCAGCCTCCGCGTCGCAGTGATGCCATCCATCCCCGGCATCTCGATATCCATCAACACCCAATCGGGGCGCCTTGCTTCGTAGGCCGCCAGAGCCTGACTGCCGTCCTCGCATTCGCTGATCTCGTCGGCCAAATCGCCAACCATCCGCTTGATCATCTCGCGCATCACCGCATTATCTTCGACGATTAAGACTTTCATGGTGGCTCTTTTGACCGTATCGGCTGATTGTTTATCCTCTTAGGGGGAAGCAACCGACAGGCGGGATTATAGGAAAAGGAGCCGAGGCCGAGAATCCGTGCCGCCCCTCATTTTTCCATGAGTGGCGGTACTCATTTTTATGAGTAGGAATACTCACAGCAGACTGGCAGGCTCTCTCAATCGAGCGCCTTCGGCCAATCCTGGGATATATCTCCCACTCCTTGCGGGCAATGGCAAGGGTTTGGCGAGTTAACGTCAGGCATCAAGGGGACTGCATCGGGAGTGCCTATCTCACCTATCGCTGTTCAAACTGAGAGCAGGGAAGAAGCGAGAGCATCCACTCCTTCCCTGCAGACTGTTCCTATTTGAATCCTGCGGGTACTGAGTTCCTAACCTGAAAAGAACCGATTTGTGTCGAGGCTTTTCACCTCTGGCTCTTCGGAACCGTCACCCTCACAGTCCTGATCGTGCTGTTGCCGGTGTCATCTCTGCAAGTGATCGTGATCGTATAGACGCGACCATTGCCCAGGCCCGACCTCTCTGACCGAAGTCTTACGTGGTTAGCATCTACGATTTCGATGTCATGAGGCTCGTCACCGTCGCCGAGACCATTGTCCGGTTCGTTGCTCACAGCGTTGAGGCTGCAATTAGCCGGGCAATTATCTCTGGAGACATAATTCACCGTGATGTCTACCATCTTGTGGTCAGGGGACCAGAGGACCGACGGGCTGGTTGACTCCCCAGTAATGACCGGAGCCTCGTTGTCCGTCACCGTCACCTTGAAGCTACACGAGACTTTGTTGCCAGCCACATCTTTTGCCGTGCAGATCACTGTGGTCATACCCTTCGGGAAGGCGAAGCCCGGTGGTGGCACACAGGTGACGGTGACGCCGGGGCAATTGTCGCTGGCTGTCGGAGGGGTGAAGGTCGTCACTGCGGAGCAATTACCGGGATCGGTATTCTTTGCAATGTCGCCCGGACACTGGCTTGTGAATTTAGGCAGCTCGGTATCAGCTATCGTGACCTTGAACGTGCGCGTGTTGATGTTGCCATTGAAGGCAGGGTTGGTGCAGGCGAATTGTCTGCCCGCATTATCAACGGCCGTGCAGGTCACGGTGGTGGTCCCCATCTGGAACACTGAGCCGGATGGAGGATTGCACGAGAACGATTTCACCCCCGAGCAATAGTCATTGGCCGAGGCGTCATAGTTGACGATAGCCGAACACGACCCTGGATCAGCCGATTGGGTAAAATCAAACGGAACGACGATGACCGGCGCCGACAAGTCTTTGAACACGCCCACGTCAAAGCTTGCGATGTTCTTCCTGAAGAACTCATGCGCGAGGTTTACTAAAGGCACCGAAATCGCGCCACAGCCGATCGGTATCCTGAAGTCTGCCTTCAGGCCCCCGTTTATATCAATGTTATAAAGCTGGCAGTTGGGATCTACCTCGTTCGCGTTGACGCAGCCTTCAATGAAACCCGCTACCGGCCGCGCGTCTAATTCGATGAGCGAACTACAGTCCTCGCTATATATCTTGCCGAAAAGCCCGGGCCCCAGTGATAGCTGAAGACAGGTGCTGCCAAGCTTTATCATTTCGAAGCCTGCCGAAGCATGCTCATTGGAAATATTGAAGCTCGAACTGAAGCCGCTGGTTACCCCTGCAGAGAGGGTCGCCGACGTGTTTGCTCCGATGCTCAGGCAGGTCTCGAACTCCATCGCCTTGTTAAAGCTCAGTTGGATCCCACCCAGTAGCCCGACCGTAAAGTTGAACCCGAATGTGCTGGTCAGAGGCGACGGCGGAGAATCAATAACTAACAATGGAACCACAGGTATATTGGTCCTGTTGAGGATCGTCCCCTCCAGATGGAATTTGTTAATGATCGAGAGATCGAAGTTGGCCACGAACTTCATGGTCACCTTCAAGTCCGGCAAGCGGCCGCTGCAAGGGGCACCATCGCACACGCTGTCACAGTCGTCGGAAAACAATTCGCAAGCACAACAAACGGGGTTTGGAAGAAGGCCGAAGTCTATGTCCGCTGTGACTTCGATAAACCCGTCAAGATGCACGTTGCCGGAGGTGCTCCAACCGAGGGGAGGCAATGGCGCTGGAAAGCTAACACCTACGTCGCTCCAACTTTTGTCAATGGGACCGAAATCAAGTCTGGCGGTGGGCCGGAAGTTCCCGCCTGCTGTGCCCTGCTTCAGGTTAGTGATCTTGTACTTGTATGGCCCGCTGTAGGTCTGGATAATCCCCTCACCTTTGCCTGATAGAGGTATGTTGAACTTGACCCTTTGCGGCGGCTTGCCCGCCTTTTTAGGGTCTAGCGCGGGCGCGCTCCGATAGATTGTCTGCGCCACGTAGCCTGAAGACTGGCCAACCGCCGTAAGCAGGTAGTTGCTCGGTTGGTGGTCGGCCGGCGACAGGCCGTTATAGGCGAGTTTCCCATCCTTATCGGCAACGGTTCGAAGCATGGTGAGCTGACCGGTCTTCACCTCCAGCCTGTGAATGACTATGTTTTCGTTGCTTTGCCATGCGCCGCCGCTAATGACCGGCGAGCCTTCGGGCGGATAATCAACTTGATCCGTCGTTACGAACGCGGGGACGCTTTTAATAAGCGCCACGGATTGCATTATTTGATCCTTTTCATCCACGCCTCCCGCTATCACCGCCAGGTTAAGCTGCGGGACCTCAGCCGAGGCGTAGTCTGCCCGAAATAGCGGGTTGTCCGAAGAGGCCGGGGAGGACTGGACACTTGCAGTCTCTTCGGGCTGTTCCGTCTTCTGTTTATCATCGCCCTTGGCGCGATCAATGAAAGCAGCGCGCGTCTGCGCCCGCAACAAACCGGAAACTGACAACGAGTCGGCAGCCGAAGTGAGTTCAGCTTGCCCGCGGAAGTATTTCCCGGCGGGGTCGTACATCTCCATCGTGCCTTTTCTGTCGCCCCCGATAATCTGAACCTTCCCGTCCGGCAAAACACGCATGTCCGGATGCACGCGCGCCGAATACATCCACGTGCTTATTGGGTAGAAGCTCTCGTCGCGCAGCTTAAATAACTCCGCCGTGTCGAGGGCCTGACCATCCGGCCCGATGCCGCCCGCGATCAAGAGGTTCCCGTTTTTCAATAGAACTGCTCCATGCGAGCTGCGAGGGCCATTCATTTTTGACTTGATCTCGATGAATTCCCCGGTGTTTTTGTCGAATATCTCGACGCTTCCATCGGCCCGGCCTCCCGCAATCAGCAACCTGCCATCATTAAGCCGGGTCGCGCTATGACCAGCGCGAGCAAGTTTCAGCCGGGGGCCGCTGCGAAACTGATTCGTCTGCGGGTCGAATATCTCGGTTGATTTGAGCGGTCCTTTTGAGCCCGATCCGCCGATTATGAAAACGCTGCCATCCGATAGCGGTGTGGCAGTGTGATTAAAGCGGGCGACGATCAATGCCGCGACTACGGTGACGGTCTCCTTCGCCGGATCAATCACCTCTGCTTCAGAGACCGGACCAGCCTGGTTTTGACCGCCGATTACGATTACTCTTCCGTCAGCCAGCGTGGTAGCGGTGTGGCCTCGGCGCGCCACATCCATAGAGAGGGTGACGGGCTCTTGTGTCTGACGAAATGTCTTGGAGAGGACTGGCGTCGGCGCTGATTTGATGCCTGCTAGAACGGCCAGAATCGCCACGGTCAGGGCAAGAGTGTAAGCATATCTTTTCATGGTGAGGCT
>DASXSR010000136.1:0-4288 GCA_036505875.1 Blastocatellia bacterium
GTCATAGCCTGGCCCGCTCGAAGTGCATTGGTGACGGTTATGAGCTGGACAGCCGCGGCACCTTCGTACACCCGGACACGGCAAAAGCGTTCGGCCAGCGCGTCAATCTGCAAGACGTCGAACCGGAAGAATCCAGTATCCGATAGCCGGATCTCCCTTTCGCACTCAACCACAGGAGTGCTTGTCCCGGACGCGACAACCGCCGAGCCAGTAAGTACCTCGAGCCGATTGAAGTTGTAGACGCTATTACCGAATACTCGCACCGAACTGGCAGAGTCAAGAAAAATCCAGCCGCCGCGCTTGAGCGCGATCGCCGCGCGGCCCTGAGTCGTGCGCAACACGGCGGCGTCCGGCAGAACGGACGGCAAGGAATTCGCCTCAACCTGCCGATCGTTCAGATAGACCACCCCCTCGGTCAGCACCAAAGCCGCCGCAGTCCGCTGCGCCTGTGCCGCAGCGCCGATAGGCGCTAACGCTGTCACCAATGCGACAACTAGCCAAAGACGAGTTCGCATCGTCTGCTCCTCCTTATCGTCTTTAGGATAGAACTCGCGTCATCACCTGCCAAAGCCGCGTGACGCCGTTCGCAAAAAGGGTCGGTCGCTACGATCGGTGTCCGTCTAACGGTGAGTTGACGCGGCGGCGCGAATCAAAGCTTACCGCCCGTTGCACTACCACTGCTCTCTGGGCTTGCCGTGTCGTCTCCTCCAGACCGTAAGCTAAGTTGTGTGTTCATCGTCGCGAAGTCAAAGTTGTTCCACGCCTCGACGATCTGCCCATCCCGCACTCGCAGGAACGTCATTCCCGTAAACTCAACCCGATTCCCGGTCGCCGCGAACCCAAGGTTGTGTCCAAGGTGCGTCCCTCTGACAACGCAGCGCGCAGCGACCTTGTCACCCTCAACGATCGCATCTTCGACGATGACCCGAATGTCGGGGAATGCTTCGCGAAACGTATGAAAGAACGGCTTGTATCCGGCCGGACCTCGAAGTTCACTGCCTTGCGCGTCCACAAGCCCGTGCGCAACGCCGTCCTCAGCAAATAGCCGGTCGATCGCCTCGACCTGTCCCTGATTCCAAACCTGCTCGAACCATTCATGCGCGATCGTCATCCGATCATCTGGCATCACAATCCCTCCTTACTGCCGATAGCTTATCAGTCGGGCCCGCACACCACAGCCTCCTTTGTTCAAAACACGCGCATCGATCACAGTGGCATTGAGATCCTTGTGCACCATCAAGGCCTGCCCCGAGCTAGAGCTTGAACGCTGAACTGCGTTCATTCGGCGCGCGCGACCGGCAGTTCGATGATAAACCTTGCGCCGCGCGGTTGATTGTCTTCGACCCACACTCGCCCCTTATGATCGGCGATTATGTGACTCACAATCGCCAGCCCGAGGCCTGTGCCCCGGCTGCGAGTCGAGAACTTCGGCAGGAACAGTTTATCCCGGTCGCGAGCCCTGATGCCGTGACCCGTGTCACTCACCGTAAGCCGCACCGAGTCGCTGCTCTGGTCATAGCGCGACTGGATGCTGATCAATTTGCCGTCCTGCGACGCGCTCTCGGAACCGTTGCCTTCGTGCTCGTTTGGGACGCGGGCGGAGCCCGCTGCTAAACGAACCTGCGACGCGCGCTCGGAGCCATTGCCTTCGTGCTCTCCATCCGAACCCAATGCTTCCACGGCGTTGTCGATCAGGTTTACCAGCACCTGCTTGATCTGCTCGCGGTCCAGCCACAAGGTTGGTATGTCGTCCGAGAGTCGACAATCAATGTGTATGCCGTTCAGCCGTTCGGCGTAAAGATTGACCGCATCGCGCACGACATCGTTCAACGAGGTTTCAAACGGGCGGGCCTCAGGCAACCGCGCGAAACGTGAGAACTCTTCCACCATTCGCTGAAGCGCCGACACCTCGCGCACGATGGTCGTCGTTCCTTCGCGGACGACCTCGTCAAACCGAGACTCGGATGCAGCACCGACTCCGCGCTGGTAGTTTCGCAGTATTCGCTCGGCTGAGAGTTGAATTGGGGTGAGTGGGTTCTTGATCTCGTGGGCCATTCGGCGGGCGACCTCGCCCCAGGCAGCCGCCCGCTCAGCCTGAATCAAATCGGTCAGGTCCTCAATCACAACCACCAGTCCTTCGATCGCGCCCTCTGAAGCTCGAAGCGCAATCGCAGTCGTGGCGGTTGATAACGAGGTGCCATCCGCGCGCTTGAATTCTATTTCTGCGTGAGCCATTTCACTTCGACGAGCGCGCCGACAGAGAGTGGCAAGCTCTGCGGCCGGCGGGCCTTCGACCACTCGCTCGATCGGTGTTCCGACTTCGGGTTTGTCTTTCAACCCGAGCATCCACAGCGCCGAGCGGTTGATGGTCGCTATCCGAGCGTTCTCATCGGCCGAGATGACGCCGGTGGAGAGAGATTCGAGAACAGTCTCGATGTAGCGGCGCCGATTCTCCAGAGTGAGGTTGATGCGGCTGAGGTCTTCGGCAGCGCGCTCGAGCCGCTCGCGATTCTCGGCGAGCATCGCGGCCATCTGGTTGAACGATCTCACGAGCCGAGCAAGCTCGTCTTCGGCGACCGCGTCGACCGGGTGATGGAAATCACCGCGAGCTATTCGGTCGGTCGCTTCGACCAGCGCTTGAATTGGGACCGTTATTCCTCGCGCGACGTACAGCGCCAGCCAACTTGCCGAGAAGATCAGCAACAGCGTCACCGCCGCCAGCAACAAAACATAGATCGCCTTTATTCGTTTGATCTTTCCCAACAGCCGATGAAAATTCCCGTGCTGAGCGCTGATCGCGGCGGCGCGCTGGGTGAGTTCGGGAGGGAACTCGCGCGCGACGATGAGCAGGCGCGGCGTGTTTGCTGCGGTCGACAGCCGTACGCCTGAGATAACGAAGATCGACGTGGGACTATCGCCTTCGTCGCGCCCGGCAAACGGTTCTGCGCCAGAGGAAAGTTGCTGCTCAGCAGCGTCCAGCGTCTCGACGATGTCAGCTTCAACCTGCTTCTCGCCTCGTTGAATTGTCTGACGAGTGCCCGCAGACACGATTCGCGCGAGCGACAGATTGTAGTCGGCCATCTCTTGATCCAGCCTCGACGTCAACTCCTGGCTGTTTACATCGCTGCGCTGTTCAAGCGAGACATGGCGAGCAATCGCGCGCGCGATATTCGTCAGTTCTGCCTCTTCTTTCTTGAAGTAGCTCTCCTGGATCTCGCGGGCGTCGTCCACGATCTGGCGCGCGGGCTCGCCAAACCACCGATCGATGCTGCGATTCAATAGCCCGAACGCAAAGAAGAACAGAAGCAGCACCGGAAGAAGCGACAGTCCTATCGCGTAGCTCACGAGTCGGGACTTGAACTTCGAGCCGAGCCTCGCCGCACGCCGCTCACGCACAAGCTTGAGCACATTTCGGAGGAGAATGAACAGTAGAGTTACGAAAGCCAGAAAGTTCAGAGTCGAGAGCGCGTAAAGCAGCAGTGTCTCGGTTGCGGTATCAGGGGTTACAAATGGCGCCAGATTGAATCCCCCCTGCGCGATCAACGAGAGCATCAGCAATAGAACGACAATAGAGAGAATAATGACAGTGGTGAGCCGACGCCTGCCGCGCTCGGTTAAACGAGAGTCAGTTGGGCTTTGGTGCATGTTGGACATCGTTGGGTTGTGTCTCGATTCTAGCCGCTACTGACTAGGTCTGATTATATCTCAGTTGTGCATATTGCCAAGCTATGAATGGCGTTTGTGCTGCGCGCTTATGGCCTCCATCACCGCGTGTGCGGCCCGCGTTGCGCCTGAACTACCACCGGCTCCAAGCAGTTCGCGCACGCGTTCGAGGTCCTTGCGCATCTGAGATAGTCGGGCCGGGTCCGACAGTATGGCAGTTACCTCAAACGCGATTCGTTCGCCGGTCACTTCGCGCTGCATCAACTCGGGAACGATGCGGCGGCCCGCAATCAAGTTAACCATGCCAAATGTGTCCAATTGAATGAGCGGCCGAATCAGGCGCCAGTTCAATTCGGATCCGCGATAGATGATGACCATCGGCGTGCCTGCGAGCGCGGCTTCCACCGTTGCGGTTCCGCTTGCGACTATCGCAAACTCAGCGTAAGTCAGGGCGTTGTATGTGTCGTTCTCGATTGCCGTAACGCTAAGATCGTTGGCTTCCAGGCGGGTCTGTTGGATGGCTGGTTCAACCTGCCGGCGCCGAACCGTGGATGCAAGAGGGACAACGAATTGGGGATTGCGGATTGAGGACTGCGGATTGCGGACTGCGGATTGCGGATTGCGG
>DASXSR010000137.1:0-14244 GCA_036505875.1 Blastocatellia bacterium
GAAGAATCCAGTCAAGCCGGCTCACCGACTTTCCGAAGGTGAAATGATGGGTCCACAAATCCTTCGCCGGGATCGACTTGAACGGGTCCGCAAGCCAACTCAACCTACTTCATAAGTTGCGCAGGTGGAAGGCGTCTCCCACACTCGAACCTTGTAGACCTGAAGGCGGTTATCGCCGATCTGTTCGGCGACGTTGTGGAGGATGAAACCCGCGAGGTGTTCGCTTGAAGGGTTCATCTCGACGTCGAACGGTTTCAACTCGTTTAGATTTTGATGATCAAGAATTTCCATAACGCGGCGCGTTGCAGCCTTTAGCTCGCGGAAATCGACAAGCATGCCGACCTGATCGAGCCGCTCGCCGCGCACGTATACTTCGACTTTCCAGTTGTGGCCGTGCATGTTCTCGCACTTGCCGCGATAGCCTCGCAGCGCGTGGGCGGCCGAGAACTCTTCTTCGATCATTACTTCGTACATGGTTGTCAACAGTCCGCAGTCAGTAGTCCGTAGCACGCAGTCACAAATAGACGAATCACCAGGGACTGACTAAGCTCAAGGCTAGAAGAGCGGGATGGCTTTGTCAATTAATTGAAAGTCAGCAGCTCGTAGTTCGTGGTTCGTGGTGAGTAGTCTGATGGCCACTGACAACTGATCGATGCTCCTGTATCATTGGAAACTCGCAAAGATAAATGCCGGCTCATCTGTTTCAGGAGGTTCGGTATTGAAGCACAAGATCACTCTCATTCCCGGCGATGGAATTGGCCCGGAGGTAACCGGCGCTACCATCTCAGTGCTGCGAGCCACCGGGTTTGAAGCAGACTGGGAGACCTTCGTAGTCGGGGCGGAGGCATTGTCGCGTTACGGAGATCCGTTGCCCGATGATTTGATACAGGCGATCAAACGCAACAAGGTCGCCCTTAAGGGACCGGTGGCGACGCCGGTAGGGACCGGCTTCGTGAGCTCGAACGTTCGGTTGCGCAAAGCACTCGATCTCTACGCCAACCTTCGTCCGGTCAAATCAATGAAGGGCGTGCCGAGCCGTTACGAGAATGTCGACCTGATTGTTGTAAGAGAAAATACTGAAGATCTCTACTCAGGCCTCGAGCATGAGGTTGTACCCGGAGTGGTCGAGAGTTTGAAGATTATCACCGATCGCGCGTCACGTCGCATAGCGCGCTTTGCCTTCGAGTTTGCGCGTCGTGAGGGCCGTAAGAAAGTTACGGCCATTCACAAAGCAAACATAATGAAGTTGTCCGACGGCCTCTTCCTTAATTGCTTCCGCGAGGTCTCTCGCGAGTATCCGGAAATCGAGGCCAATGACTTGATCGTCGACAACGCCTGCATGCAACTAGTTATGGATCCCAGTCAGTTCGATGTGTTGCTGCTCGAGAACCTTTACGGCGACATCATCTCGGATCTGGCAGCGGGACTTGTCGGGGGGCTCGGCGTGGCGCCCGGCGCGAACATCGGCGAAGAGATCGCGGTGTTTGAAGCGGTGCACGGCGCAGCGCCGTCGATCGCCGGTCGCGGGATAGCCAACCCGACCGCGTTGTTGCTGACCGCCGTATTGATGCTCAAGCATTTGGGCGAACGGGAGCGGGCGATGCGGATTCGGAACGCGCTTGAGACGGTGCTGGCTGCCGGCAATGTTCTGACTCGCGACTTGGGCGGGCGAGCCACGACACTCGAGTTTACGGACGCGATAATTCGGAGCTTGTAGCGCGCCACGTAGTAACGAATTTATTCGTTAGAGTTTGCTCCAACGAATAAATTCGTTACTACGTGACGCGTTGCGTAACTCTCAATGATGCGTAACTCTCAATGATGAAAATCATAAGCAGCCGCAAAAGCCTTGGAGAAATCAGCGAAGACGTGCTGATAGTGCCTGTCTTCGAAGGCGAAACTCCGAGCGACTCTGAAACCGCCCTGGCGGTGTTGAACCATCTGACGCGTGGCGCCGTCGCTTCGTTGTTTGAGGACGGCGAGATCGACGGCAAGCGCGACCGATGCGTGCTGCTCCACAACGTCGGCGACTTCTCGACCAAGCGCTTGTTGCTCTGCGGCGCGGGCAATCCTGAGAGGGTCGATTCACTCCGAGTGCAAAGACTCGCCGGCGCGGCAGTGCGAACTTTGATAAAGCAGCGCGGCATCCGTTCGGCTGCGTTTCTGGTCACCCGAAAGCTTCAGCGTCCGGTATGTGTCCAAGCGATAGTCGAAGGCGCGCTCATCGGGGAGATCAGCGGTGAGCTTTATAGATCGAACAGCGAGCGCTCGGAGATTGTTACTCTTGAACTGATCGGCGAATTACCCGACCACCCTGACTTCGAGCCTGCCGTCACCGCGGGCGTCGCGATGGCCGAAGCAGCGAACTTCGCTCGCGAGCTTGGTTACGAACCCAGCAACGTTATGACTCCTACCGAGCTCGCTCGTCGAGCCGAAGTGATGGCCCGTCGCGAGGGGCTAGACTTTGAAGCGCTCACCGAGGACGAGATGAAACAGCTTGGAATGGGCGCATTGCTTGCCGTCTCGCGAGGGAGTCAAGAGCCCGCGCAGTTGATCTCGATGGCGTACAAATCTGAGATCTCGACTGATGGCGATTTGATCGCCCTCATTGGGAAGGGAATCACTTTCGACTCGGGTGGACTCTCAATTAAGCCGGCCGAGAAGATGGACGAGATGAAATACGACATGGCCGGCGGCGCGGCGGTGATCGGAGCGATGCAGGCGATCGCGCGGCTCAAGCCCAACGCGCGTGTCATCGGCGTAGTGCCTGCGTCCGAGAATCTGCCATCCGGCCGCGCGGTCAAGCCTGGCGATGTCGTTCGGAGTTTAAGTGGGAAAACGATCGAAGTCGTGAACACCGACGCCGAGGGTCGGCTGGTGCTGGCCGACGCGATCACATATGCCATCAGCCGTGGAGCAACCTGTATCGTTGACGTAGCGACGCTCACAGGCGCCTGCGTGGTCGCGCTGGGCGAGGCTCATGCGGCGGTGATGGGCACCGATCAGCGGTTGATCGATGATCTGATCGAAGCGGGGAACGAATGCGGTGAGCGTCTGTGGCCGATGCCCCTTGATAAGGAGTACGGCGAGTTGATCAAGAGCGAAATCGCTGACGTCAAAAACGTGGGGAATCGAACCGCCGGCTCGATCACCGCCGCGTATTTCCTGAAGCATTTCATCGGCTCGGAGTCGTGGGCCCACCTCGATGTGGCCGGAACCGCCTGGACCGAGAAGGAGAAGTCTTACATAGCTAAAGGGGCGACGGGATTCGGCGCACGGCTGCTGGCCAACTTTGTAATGAATCGAGCGAAGACTCGCGCGTCGGCCTCTTAACATTCTTCTCCTCATTGAAGCTCGACTCAGTGGAACTCTGGAGGTCTTATAAAGATGACCAATAGGCTTTGGAAGCGAAGCATCGCCCTCGCTCTGCCGATGATTCTTATCGCCGCGCATATCATTCCGGCGATTGCACAACAAAAAGTCGCGGGCAACGGCGGCGCCGCTAACGGCAAGTTTGAACTCACCATCGACAACATAATGCGAGGCTTCGAGCTTGTGGGCTACGAGCCGCGAGCAGTTCACTGGTCGCCCGATAGCCAGCGCGTCTACTTCCAGTGGAAGCAAGCAAACGAGCCGCGTGAGAAGGACTTCGACAATTATGTCGTCAACCGCGACGGCTCCGGCTTGAAAAAGCTCACCGAAGAAGAAGCCAAGAACGCGCCGCCGCTCGGTGGCGAGGTTTCGAAGGACAAGAAGCTAACCGTATTCGTCGACGACGGCGACGTGTTCATTTATGACAACCTCGCGAATCAGCGAAGACGCATCACCAGCACGACCGACGCCGAATCGAACGCTCACTTCACCCGCGATCAAAAGCATATTTACTTCACGCGGGCCAACAACCTATACGTGATGTCACTCGAAACCGGCTCGCTCGTGCAGATGACTGAGATTACGACTGGCGGCGCTGCGCCTGCGCCGGCAGTCGCGGGAGGCGGCGGGTTTGGGCAAGGTCGTGGCCAGGGCGGCGGTCAGCGCGCGCAGAGCGATTCGACTCAACAAAAGGGTACCGACAGCCAGGAGTATTTGAAAAAAGAAGAGCGCGAGCTGCTCGATGTCGTCAAGCGACGCGCGGAGAAACGCGAGCAGGACGAAGCGAAGCGGAAGCGCGAGCATCCGCGAAAACCGTTTCAGCTTTCAGCGCGTCAGGCGGCCACTAACCTTCAGCTCACGCCCGACGAAAAGTCGATCATCGTATCCGTCAACGAAACGGCGGAAGGCGCGAAGAACACCATCGTCCCAAATTTTGTAACTGAGACTTCATATACTGAGGACATCGGCAGCCGAACCAAGGTCGGTGACACACAGAATCGTTTGCGGCTCGCGATCGTGAACGTCGACAACGGCGAGGTGAAATGGGTCGATCACGGTCAGAAGCAAGCGCTCGCCGCAGGCACCGAAACTCGAACTGAAAAAGTCGCTACCGAGCAACGCGAAGGCGAATCGCGCGAGCAGCAAGGCGGCGCTCGAACCACACAAGGGGAGCGCCGAGGAAACGAGCCTCACGAACGTGACGTGCAATTGGCGCAGCCCATCTGGTCCGAGGATGGAAGCAAAGCGGTGCTGATGGCTCGCGCGGCAGACAACAAAGATCGCTGGGTTCTCGCGCTCGATCCGGCGAGCGGCAAGACGCGCGTAATTGTAAGCGAACACGATGAAGCGTGGGTCGATGGGCCTGGCGCGTTCACCGTCGGCTGGATGAAAGATAATCAACACATTTACTTCCAGTCCGAACGCTCGGGCTACGCGCACCTGTACACGGTGGCCTACGAAGGCGGCGAGCCGAAGCAACTGACTTCAGGAAAATGGGAAGTGACCGGAGTTCAGATTTCCGATGACAAGAGCCGCTTCTTTTTGACCACCAGCGAAGTTCATCCCGGTGAACGTCATTTCTATTCGATGTCGGCCGACGGCGGCGAGCGAACCAAGATCACCTCAATGCCCGGCGGCAATCAGACATTCGTCTCGCCCGATGAGAAGATGCTGGCGTTGATTTATTCTTACAGCAACAAGCCTCCCGAGCTTTACATTCAAGAGAACAAGCCTGGCGCGACTGCGGCCAAGGTCACGTCATCGCCAGTGCCTGAGTTTTGGAACTACGCGTGGATCGATCCGCCAATCGTGACTTTCAAGGCGCGCGACGGCGCGGAAGTGTACGCGCGATTGTACAAACCGAAAAACTGGAAGCGTGGCGGCCCAGCGGTAATCTTCGTGCACGGGGCAGGCTACGCGCAGAACGTTCATCGCTACTGGGCGAGCTATTTCCGCGAATACATGTTTCACCACTTTTTGATGGAGAACGGCTACACGGTGATGGACGTCGATTATCGCGCGTCGTCGGGTTACGGACGCGATTGGCGCACGGCGATCTATCGTCACATGGGCGGAAAAGACCTCGATGATCAAGTTGACGCAGCGAAGTGGCTGGTCAGCGACCAAGGTGTCGACGCGAAGCGAATAGGGATTTACGGGGGGAGCTACGGCGGGTTCATCACGCTAATGGCGTTGTTCACTCAACCTGACGTGTTCGCAGCGGGCGCTGCGTTGAGGCCGGTGACCGACTGGGCGCACTACAATCACCCTTACACGTCGAACATTTTGAACGTGCCGCAGAAAGACGCCGAAGCTTACAAGCAATCATCGCCGATCTACTTTGCGCAAAACCTGAAAGGCGCGCTGTTGATCTGTCACGGGATGGTGGACACGAACGTGCATTTTCAAGATACGGTGCGGTTAGTGCAGCGATTGATCGAGCTTCGCAAGACGAACTGGGAGCTTGCGGTTTTCCCGGTTGAGGACCACGGCTTTGTAGAGCCGACCAGTTGGGCGGATGAGTACAAGCGCATATTCAGATTGTTTGAGACCAATCTGAAGCACTAGACGATGCCAACAGTTCTTAGAATAGGCCCGTATAGATTGTTCTTCGTTTCGCTTGATTACGACGAGCCTCCGCACATACATGTGAAGCGAGAGGACAAGGTCGCCAAGTTCTGGCTTGACCCAGTCTCACTTCAAAAAGCAGGCGGATTCGGCTCGACTGAGCTAAGTAGAATCGCTAGACTAGTGAACGAGAATCGAGTCAAACTGCTGGAGAGCTGGGATGAGTTTTTCGGTACTTGAAATTCAAGAGGCGCGCGCACAAACGCTCACGGTCAATGAAGATTCACTCATCATAGACTTGGTGGATGGCCGCACACTAATAGTGCCTCTGGTCTGGTATCCCCGCTTGTGGCACGGCACTCCGGAGGAACGAGCTAATGTTGAAATGAGTGGCGATGGTATGCTGCTGCACTGGCCCGACCTGGACGAAGACCTGAGTGTCTCAGGTATCCTGGCTGGACGACGCTCAGGCGAGAGTCAACAATCATTAAAGAGGTGGCTCGAACAACGCGCTGCAGCCGGCAAGCATTGCTGAGGGCGCCCTTTGCAGTCTGTTCATCTGTGAGCTCTCTGAAACGAGCTAAACAAGTCGAGGTATTGCTCCAACAATCGAGTCATAAGAAAGCGCTCACGCACGGTTTCGTGCGCGCGTTCGCCTAACTTCTTTCGCAGCTTCTCGTCCTTGATCAACTGAACGATACGCCCTGCTGCCTCTTCGACAGAAGAAACAAGAAAACCATTCACGCCGTCTTCGATCTGATGACGTATGCCGCTCACGTTCGCGCCAACCACCGCAGCGCCTTTCCACATCGCTTCAGCCACCGTCAGTCCGAATCCCTCGCGAATCGATTTCTGCAGCACGACCGTCGCTCGCCGCTGCAAGGCGTTCACCAACGCCGTGTCTTCAACCGAGAGAATTCGGATTCGTTCCTCTCGACGGCGGAGCAGTGATCGGTATACCGCCTCACCCTCCGGGTCGTCGGTAGCAACGTTGCCGAGCAACACCAGCGTGCAATCAGCCTCCCGCCTCGCCAGCTTGTAGGCCTCGATCGCGCCTTCGGGATCTTTCCACCGATCGAAGCGCGATATCTGCACGACCAACGGAAGGTCGGTCGGAATCTCGTAATGGTTCAAACGGTCTTCTATTTGTCCTTCGGTCAGCTCCTTGTTGGTGATCGAGAACGGATCGATCGCAGGCCGAAAGAAGAGTTGTTTCGGCTTGATCTTCTGCTTGTACTCTTCAACGCTGAAGATCACCGCGTCGTATTTTTCTACAAACCTGAGCAGATACTTCCAAAGCTCTTTGTTCGGGTTGGAAAGATCGACGTGGCAGCGCCAGATCCACGTGCCTCGCGTCTCGTAATGAGTAATCATCGGCAACGGCTGCGGGTCGTGAATGATTACGAAGTCGTGTCGTTCCAAATTGTTTCTGACCGCGTTCTTGTACACCACGTCTTCGTAGATGTTCATCTTCAGCTCGCTGAGATTCAGTTCTTCGCCCTGAAGCGCGTTGTGCATCTTCTTGGTTATGCTGAAGAAGTCGGGAGCACCTTGAATGGTCCTCCATCCGGTCTTGATTCCCACGCTGCTCATCAAGAGGGTCAACGAATCCAGCAACTTAGCCACGCCGCCGCCGTAATGGGTCGAGTTGACGTGAACGACATGAATGCCTTTAAGCGGTTCGGCTTTCTCGCGAATGCGCTTGCAGGCTTGCTCGCCAATCAACTCAGCGTAATCTTCGACCTGAATCAGTTGTTGATGCCTGTGCATTTGAATCTACTGCAGCTTGAGAAACTGTGACAGGTTTTCTGCGGCGCGTCCAATCGCGCGCGCGAGGCTGAGCTTCGCCAAGTTGTGCGCGAACACGCTGTTTATGTAGTCCAGGTGCGCGGCGGCCACGGACTCTTGAGACTGAACCAGCTCGACGTTGTCGCTTACGCCTGCCTCGAAACGCTGGCGGGTTAGATCCAAATTCTGTTTGCTTACCTCGATGTTCTTCAACGCGACGGTCACTTGATTGGTTGCCGCCTCGAGATCGAGGTATGCATTACGGACATCGCTCTCTATGCGCGATCGAATATCTTCCAGTTCGGCGCGTCGCTCAGCCAAAGCTGCTTCGGCCTGTTGAATGTTTCCCTCGGTGCGTCCTCCTTGCCAGATCGGAATGCGGATCGCTCCAACCACTGTGAACGTGCCGTGCGACTGAGCGGGATTCGTTCCAATCACTCCGTAATCCGCGCTCACTGAGAATGACGGGAGCCGCTCGGCGCGCGCGGCTGAACGCGCTCGCTCGGCAGCGCGAACTTGTGCCTCAGCCGCTTTCAAGTCCGAGCGCGCTTCGAACGCCTGTCTCAGCGCAACCTCCAGAGTTATCGAAGGCGCAGCCGAAAAAGGAACGTCATCGGCGATGTCGTAGTTTTGATTCGGCGGCAAACCAGTCAGCCGAGCGAGGTTGATCTTCTGCTTTGCAAGATCGTTTTCCAGCGAGAAGAGTCGCTGCTGCTGTGTCAACGCCTGTACCTGACTTCGATTGACGTCCACCTGCGCCACTAGTCCGACCGCACGCTGGTCTGAGGTCTGTTTTAGCAGCGTATTGGCGGTGTCGAGCTGAGCTCGCGCCGATTCCACTTTAGCTTTCGCCGAGATCACCTGCAGATAAGCGCCGCCGACCGCAAGCACGATCAGGTCTCCGGCGTCTTCGGCGGAAAGTTCGCCGGCGCGAAGGTTTTCGCGAGCCGCCCGATAGTTATTCAGTGTTGTAAGATCGAACACCGTCTGCGACAACGTCGCGCGCAAGTCGAAAAAGTTGAATGGTCCGACCACAGACGGAATCGAGAAACCAGGAAGCGGGGAGCTGAATCGGAAGCCCGACGCTCTTAGATTCAACTGCTGAACCGTCTCGCTCAGGCTTGCGTTCAGATTGGGCAGCAACGCGCTGCGGGCTGACTTTGTCTGACCTCGCGCTTGCTGTACAGCCTGAGTTAGACCCACAGCGCCGAGGTTGTACTGGACCGCCCGCTCGATGGCTTCACGCAACGAGAGCCTTCCTGAGAAGGGCATCTTCGCCGTGCTCGAAGCGCTTCCGGCGTAAGGGCCCTGAACCTGAATCGCAGGATTGATCGTGTTGACGCTTGAAGTAATGCCGGGAACAGGAGACTCGGTGGCGACAACCGACCCGCTCTGACCCGTGCGTCCCGAGATCGGAAGCTGATTGGCCTGCGTCGCGACGGCCGGAGTCCGCGCTCCGGACTGCGCCAACGCCTGAGGCAACGCCATAAGAAACGTGAGCAGACATATCACTCTCATTCCGCTTATCCGAAGGGTTAACTCAGTTGATCTTCTCATTTGGTCGAACCTTTCCTTTCCGGGCTGGCTTGCAGCGACGAATTCATTCGTTACGCCAGCTGTTTTCTGAAGCGCCACATGCTGAGCGAGAACAAGATGATGGTGAAGGCGAGCAGCGCCCCGAAATTGGGCCACAGGTCCGCGAGCCCGCTTCCCTTCAGCAGCGTCCCGCGCACGATGGTCCCGAAATGATGGATCGGGTTGATCACCGTCAGGGGCTGCAGCCATTTAGGCATCGCCTCCACCGGATTGAACGCCCCTGACAATGTTGCGAGCGGCGGGTTAACGAAGAAGCTGGTCAACAGCGCCTGTTGCGCCGACTTGCTGAATGTTGAAATCACTGTTCCAAGGCTGATTCCCGACAAAATGCATAGCGCCGCGCCTGCAAGGACAAGGAGCAAGTTGCCGTGAAAGGGAACTCCGAACGCGAGCTTGATCGTCGCGAGCGCCAAGAGCGACATCATGCAAAGCAGGACAAACAGCGGCGTGATTTTCGCGATCACGATCTCGGAAGTTGAGGAAGGCGACATCAGCAACTGCTCGATTGTTCCTGCCTCGCGCTCTTTGACCATCGCCCCTGATGCCACAAGCGAGCTGTTCAGGATCAACAGCAACCCGAAAACGCCCGTCGCGATAAACCACGAATCGACCAGGCCCGGGTTGTAGAGAAAAGCCGGATGTATGGAGACCAGCCCCGGTTGGTGAGGGCGAATTGCAGTTTGCGCGCCCTCAATTGCGGGCTGCAGATTGGGGATCGCGAGCTGTCGATTCGGAGTTGCAGACTGCGCACTACGAACGGGCGATTCACGTTTATCGCTGACGTCGATGCTCGTCGGTCGGGGCCCCGACCCGCGACTGGCAAGCAGCAACTGTCTGTTGTATGACTGGATCACGCCTTCCGCGTACCCCTGACCGATCGCGGCGGTGTTCGCGTTCATCGCATTCAGCAGCACTTGCAGCGTAGTCGATCGGCCACGTTGAAGCTCGCGTGCAAAGTCGTACGGAATCACCACTCCCGCATCAAGATCGCCGAGACTGATCGCGTCCCCGAGTTCATCCACCGAAAAGTAATAACCGGCCAATCGAAAGCTCTTGCTTTCGCTCATCGTCGCGATGAGCTCGCGGCTCTCGGGTGTTTTGCTGTCATCGACTATTCCTAACCGAAGGTTGGAGACATTGGCGCTCAACGCAAACCCGAAAAGCAGCAACTGAAGAGTCGGCGGAAGGATCAGTGAAATTGCAAGCCGACGGTCGCGCCGAATCTGATTGAACTCCTTGCGCATCAGAGCGCGAACTCGCCCGCTGAAGAGTTGTCTTAGCCTTCTCATCGATTACGCCTTCAATTGCATCCGTCGCATGCTGCGCCACGCCAGCGTGTAGAAAATCGCGCCGATGGCTGCAATGATCAGCACCTTTAGCCACACCGCCGGCCAGCCGCCGCCTTGCAATAACGCATCCCTAACGATCTCGATGTAGTATCTTCCCCACACAAAATGCGAGAGCCAGCGCAAGCCCGACGGGATGTTCTGGACCGGAAAGATCAAGCCCGAGAGCAAGAACACCAAAAGGAATCCGCCCAGCGCCACCGCTTGCATTGCGGCCGCCTGGCTTGGTATCGCCGCTCCAACCATCGTCCCGAACGACGCAACACAGAAGGCATACAGCACCGTTGCTACGATGAACGGCGTTGGATCGCCGGCGAGCCCCACTCCGAAGTAGGTGAACAACAACACCAGGCTCAGCATGCATTCCGCCAACGCAACAATCACGAACGCGAAGATCTTCCCCAGAAGGAACTCATGCGCAGAAATGCTGGAAACATAGACCTGAAGAATCGTCTTCTGCTCTCCCTCTTTCGACGTCGCCAGCGCTGCCAATAACGGTGGGAACATCGAGATTCCCAGCACGAAGATCCCGGGACCATAAAACTTTTTCGACGAACGCCCGGGGTTGTACCACAGCCTGATTGCGGCCTCGACCGGTTGGCGTGGCGTAGAACTGATCTGCTGATTGAAAGCGCGCGTGATCTGCGCCGAATAACCGGCGACTAGCTTGGCGGTGTTGGCGTCCGACGCGTCCACCAGAATCTGAACCGGAGAATCCCTTCCGCGCGACACGTCCTGCCCAAAATGAGCGGGGATGATGAGAGCGGCGTGCGCCTTTCCCGATGCGAAAGCCTCGTCTGGTTGTTTATCGGGTGGCCACGACACTACGTGGAAGGTGAGCGAGGCGCGAAACGCATCTATGAACTGACGCGATGCAGACGAATCGTCAAAGTCCTGAACGATGATCGGAAGATCGGTTGCTGTAAGCGAAATCGCCGAGCCGTTCAAAATCAGCAGAAACAGCGGGAGAATCAGCGCGAGCACGAGCGTGCGCCAATCGCGGACAATCTGAGTCAGCTCCTTGCGGGTTTGCGCGAGTATGCGTCTCATTTGTTAGAACTAACCACAGGGAGCACGGGGAACACGCGGAGATTTAAGAGAATCAGACATATTCTTGTTGTTCCCCGTGCTCCCCGTGTGCCCCGTGGTTTAATCCTCCGACGCGACTTTGCCCTGGCGTCGCGCCTCCTCTACGACGCTAATGAAGACATCTTCCATCGACAGGCGGCCTTCCCTTGCGCGACGGACTTGAATTCCATTCGCTTCCAACCTCTCCGTCGTCGTGCGTATGCCGCTCTGGGCGTCGCGTTCGGTAATGATGTGAAGCCGATCACCGAAAAGCGAAACTCGCCAAGACTCTGAGTCTTTCTTAAGCAAATCAGTCGCGCGTTGAGGATGATCAACGATGAACTCTAACAAACGCCCCTTCTGCCGGCGCTTGATGTCGCTCGGGCTGCCTTCAGCAACAATTTCGCCCGCGACCAGGAAGCCCAGGCGATTGCATTGCTCGGATTCTTCCAGATAGTGAGTGGTAACCAGGATCGCGGCGCCGGCGTCCGCCAGCCGATTGATCATCGTCCAGAAAGCGCGGCGTGCCAGCGGATCGACCCCCGATGTCGGTTCGTCGAGAAAGATCACGCTCGGCTCGTGCATTATCGCCGCTCCGAAGGCTACGCGCTGCTTCCATCCTCCAGGCAAGCTCCCGGTGATCTGGTCTTCTTTGCCTTCGAGTCCCGAGAACGAAAGTGCCCATTGTCGCTTCTCTTCCCGCTCATCTCTGGGCACACCGTACACTCCGGCAAAAAAGTCGAGGTTCTCTTTTATCGATAGATCGTTGTAGAGCGAAAACTTTTGCGACATATAACCGATACGTTGACGGACGCTGCTCGACCTCAAGCTTCCGCGCTCACCGGCGAGTTGTATGTCTCCGCCTGTTGGGGCGAGCAATCCACAGAGCATCTTGATTGTCGTCGTTTTGCCTGCGCCGTTCGCCCCCAAGAGTCCGTAGATCTCACCGTAGCGCACTTGCAAGCTCACGTTGCGAACAGCGGTAAACGTTCCAAATTGCTTGGTAAGACTCTTTGCGCCGATAGCAACCTCGCCCCTCAACTCTTCGTGATCGTGGCGGCTTGGAAACGGAGGCTGGTGCGCCTCTTCGCCGAGCTCGCGCAGCGTTGCGACGAACGCGTTCTCCAGAGTCGGTTCGTCAACGCTAATCTCCTCAACTTCCAGACCGGCGGCGCTCATCGTCTCCTCGACAATCCGTCTGGCTTCGTCCGGGTGGTGAGCGAGAAGCTCGATGCGGTCGCCGAATCGCTGCACGTCGACGATTTCTTTGCGGGGCCCGCTGATCTCGGACAACGCCCGCACCGCGCGACGAAGGTTTGGGGTTCGGAGCTCGAGACGCTTGGCGTTCAAGCTGTCTCGCAGTTCAGCCGGCGTGCCGACCTGGCGAAGTTTGCCCTCGTACATCAATGCTACCCGGTTGCATCTTTCAGCCTCGTCCAGATACGGTGTGGCAACGAGAATGGTCAATCCGTCAGCCGCCAAGTGCGCGAGCACGTCCCAAAATTCACGCCGCGACACAGGATCGACGCCCGCAGTCGGCTCATCCAACAACAGCACGCGAGGCTCGGGCACAAGCGCGCACACAAGCGAAAGCTTCTGCTTCATTCCGCCGCTCAACTGTCCGGCCAGCCGGTCGGCGAAGCGGTCCATATCGAACATCCTGAGATAACGGTGAGCGCGCTGCTCAATTTGATCGGGCGGTACACGGCGAAGATCGCCGATGTAGCGGATGTTTTCCATCGCGCTGAGATCGGGATACAAGCTGAATGTTTGAGTGAGGTAACCGGTTTGTGCCCGTGTATCGCGCGCCGGTTCTCCGAAAACCCGCACCGTGCCGCTGGTAGCTTCCATCACTCCCGCCAGGATCTGAAAGGTGGTGGTCTTGCCTGCACCGTCTGGTCCGATTAGCCCGAATATCTCCCCCTCTTCGACATCGAGACTGATGCCGCGCACAGCTTCGACCGAGTCGTAACTCTTCGTGAGATGGTGGACGTTGATGGCGCGCGACGAAAGGGACCGAGGATGGGAATCTTCGGCTTCTTGTCCCTTTGGTCCTTTTCGCTCGGCGATCATTTGCTTCGTTTGCTCGACGGCCACTTGTCGCCTTCAACGAGTATCTCCCCGTCGGCGGGCATGCCCGGTTTGGCGAGCCCGATCGCACCTCTTAACTGCAACTTCACGCCGACCACCTGTTTCACTCGCTCGTCGCGAAAGTAGGTGTTCTCAGGCGTGAACGTAGCTTCGGGATCGACGCGAGAAACGTATGCCTCGACTGGCTCGTTGGGGTTTGAATCGAGGTAAATGCGCGAGGGCTGCTCCAGCTTCACTTTCCCGATATCGCCTTCAGGAACAAATCCTCGGAGATAAACCTTACTCATATCCAGGAGCGTGACGATCGCGGTTCCTGGAGTCACCACTTCGCCCGGCTCCGCGGCCCGCGTGGTCACAGTCCCGTCGAACGGCGCAACGATCGTGAGGTCCTTGCGATTGGCTTGAGCCTCGGCGA
>DASXSR010000138.1:0-8909 GCA_036505875.1 Blastocatellia bacterium
ATCCGGACCTCGCGCCCGAGCACGTGCGCAACTTTTTGAAGCTTGTCCAAAGCGGCTGGTACGACCACACTGCGTTTCATCGCATCGTACCCGGCTTCGTGATTCAGGGCGGGCTCGGAGCGACTCGCGCCGACAACAAACCTCATCCGGCTGACAAGTGGGTGCACAAACTGAAAGGCGAGTTCAGCCCCACAGCGCTTCACATTCGCGGCGTGCTGTCGATGGCGCGGGCGAGCGATCCCGATTCGGCCGAGACTTCTTTTTTCATCGTGCTGGGCCCGGCGCCGCATTTGGACGGCAAGTACACGATCTTCGGCAAAGTAGTCGATGGCTTCGACACACTCGAGCTGATCGAGAAAGCTCCTCGCAACGGCGAGACTCCGGTCCAGCGCATCGAGCTTATTGAAGCGGGGATCAAGCAGTGATTTCGAATCCGTTCTTATTTCGATGCCGGGCCTCGCGCCGAGTGGAAAACGTCGATGACCTCGACCCGGTCACGTCTAACTCGATAAACGATTCGATAGGGTCGCTCGATAAGCTCGCGGACATTCTTGCGCCGTCGATGTGGAACCATGCGCCCGGAGAGAGGAAAAGTTGCAAGCTGGTCACCCCGACTTAGTATCTTAGTATACGATCAATAACTCGATGAGCGTTTGCCTCCGAATCAGCCGAGATGTGCGCGTGTATCGCGGCGAGCGATCTCAACGCTCGGTCTGACCAGACAACTCTCATTGAGACATTCCCAACTTTTCCCGGATCTGGTCACTGGTCCAAACTCGTCCCGCCTCAATGTCAGCAATTCCTTCCTCGATCAGCTGTTGTTCGAGCATGACGCGCGTAAGGTCTTCCCAAGTGGCGTCGTCCGGCATCGAATCGATGAGCTTCAGAGCTTGTTGCTTGACGTATGTGGTTTCCTCCATCTGGATTCCTCAGCGCGAAAATTCTACCATAAGAGAGCTCGTATTGACTCGCGAACCAACAGCTTCTCCCATTAGATTGTACTCACAGATTGCTATGTTTGATTTCTTCAGAAAGAAGCTCGAAGCAAGGCGTCCGTGCCGCGATGAGGCTGCGCCTCCCGATGAGGCTGAACAAGGCAACTCGCTCGACCTTGACAATCCTTTTCCTGACATCGTCACCGTCGAATTCCAGGATGTGATTGATCTGCACTCGATCCCGCCGCGACAGGCCCGAGCGGTGGTTGAAGAATATCTCGAAGAAGCGCACCGCCGCGGCATGCGTTGGGTTCGAATCATTCACGGCAGAGGAATCGGAGTGCAGCGGGAAATGGTTCGCTCGATCCTCTCGCGCACGCCTTATGTGATTGATTATCGAGACGCGCCCGGCGAAGCTGGAGGCTGGGGCGCTACAGTTGTGACGTTGGGCGTCGAACGTGCAAAATAAGAACGTGCAGAATAAGATTGAAGGCTCTGCTAGTCTCCGTATTTGATCAGCTTGAGCAACTTTTTAGCCGTTTGTTCGTCAAGCGCTCGCAAGATATAGTATTCTTCCATTGCCGACTTCCGGTCCCCTAACTGCAGGTAAGCTCGCCCCAAAGCAAAATGCGCTTCGGTAGAGTCTGGGCTAATGGTCACAGCTCGTTTGAAGGCCTCTATTGCCTCCTGCGTTTTTTCCTCGGCAAGGTAATATGTACCGACGAAGATCAAAGCGCTCGCGGCCCCCTCAAAATCGGTCCTGATGGACACGGCGCTTTTGAAAGCTTCGAATGCTTCTCTTGGACGGTTAAGAACCTCGTTTGCGCGGCCAATCTCGAAATACGCTAAACCGAAATCGGGATTCAAATTGATTGCTCGCTTTAAGGCCGCGAGGCCTTTTTCGTAATAGTTCTCCGCGATGTACTGTCTGCCGAGGTCATACTGAAGGTCAGCGAAATCGGGGTTAGCGCGCGCCCTTTCGATAAGCCACTCCAACTCCTTCGAATACGGTAACAGGAAGTTAAAAGTGATCGTGCCGATGACTTTTACCCTCACACCGGAGAGTTCAGTGGGTGCAAATGTCCAAACTTGCGCTGCCGCTATCGCAGCATCTTTCAAGAGGGGGTGACCCGAAATCGCCCGCGCTGACATCACGTTGCCTTCTTCATCGATCGTTACCTCGACCACCACCGCGCCGCTCACTCGCGCCGCCTTCGCCAGCGGCGGATAAGCAGGCTCGACACGTCTTGTAGCCGAGCCTTGAAGCACGCCACCGGATTTGCGGATTATCTTTGGCACTTCTCCTTGCTGCGGTGGCGGCGGAGGAGGAGGTTGTTCTTGAGCAATTGCGGTTGATGCCACGCACGAACCAATTGCGAGAGAGCAAATGACAAGTTTGAGAACTGAGTGTTGATTTAACTGCATGGCTGACCTCCATTTTGGCGATCATTTCGCGCCAGCGAGGAACGGTTTGACCTGCGGATACATTTCATCTGCCGCGTTGGCGATCTGTTCGACGAGGTATTTCAATTCCTGGTTGTCCAGCAACCTTAAATGCGTGTCCATTCTCACGTAAAGCATCTCCTCGGACAACGCAATCTTGATCGAGTCGAATTTGTGATTCAACTCAAGCAGCTTAGTCAACGCTGCAGGCTGCAGCTTTAGGTCTTTGCGGTCGGCGAGCTTCACCATCACCAGCAGTATGTCTTCAGCGAGGGCGAGTCTGATCCCGAACGTCTTGACGTTCTTGCCCGTGCCTGGAATCTCCCAAACGCCGTCGCCCACCTTGGTGTAGCTGTAGCCCGACTTCTCGAGCAGCGCAACTATGTCAGCCGCGCTCTTGGTGGCTTGAGCGTGAATCGGCCGGATCGCGAATGTTGAAACGAGCGCGATGACCAAAACATTGATCAAATGTCTTCTGTTTCGCACAAACGACCTCCTGATCATCAATGCCTGCGGCATAATATAACAACTTGCGCCTTCTTCTACGTGAATCTACCAGTGCAGGACAATCTTCCCAACGGCCTTCCTTGAAGCGAGAAACTCCATCGCGTCGGCGACTTGTTCCATGTGATAGCGACCACCAATCACCGGCTTCAACATTCCGCTCTCATAAAGCTCCATCAGCTCGTTCCAACCTTGTTCGATCTTTGCCGGATTGTTGTGGCGATAAGAACCCCAGTGAAGCCCCACCACGCTGTAGTTCTTTATCAGGATGTGATTCGAGACGAAGTTGGAAAACCTTCCGCTGGTGAATCCGACCAGCACCAGCCTTCCCTCGAAGGCGATGCACTTGGTGCTGCGCTCGCCGACCTCGCCTCCGACTGGATCATAGATCACATCGGCGCCACGCCCGCCTGTTTCGCGCTTAACCGCTTCCACGAAGTCTTCCGTTTGATAATTCAGCGCAACGTTAACGCCGTGCTCGCGAACCAGAGTGAGCTTATCATCCGAGCCGACCGTGCCGATGATCTTTCCAGCGCCGAGAGCGCGGGCGACCTGTACCGCCGCGAGCCCCACGCCACCGGCGGCCGAGTGAATCAAAACCGTTTCGCCCTTCTTGAGCGCTCCTCGATACGCAAGCCCGAAGTACGCCGTCTGGTAAACGAGAGGAAACGCCGCGCCTTCTTCATCGCTCATCGAGTCAGGCTTGGGGTGAGTGTGACCCTCCTCGGCGATCGCGTACTCGGCGAACCCGCCCATCGCGACCTGCGCGATGACGTTTTGGCCTTCGGAAAACTTGCTGACATCGGGGCCGACCTTTTCGATGGTGCCGGCGATTTCAAAGCCGGGCGAAAACGGCAACGGAGGTTTGAGCTGATACTTGCCGGCGATGATCAGCAGATCAGGGAAGTTCAAGCCTGCGGTGTTGACGCGAACCAGAATCTGGCCGGCGTTCGGTTCGGGCGGCGGGATTTCGTCGATCACCAGATCGCGCGGCCCGCACCAGTCGTGTGCGCGAATCGCCTTCATTCAGCTTGCTCCTCGGAGAAGTTGTTATAATCTCAAGGATAGTTCGAAATGTCTATGGGCTTCACGATTCAGTCGGGTCGGATTGAAGACCTCGACACACCAAACGGACACATCGCCTTCATTCGGGCGCAGTGGCGCGACTTTGCCGCCTTCGCGTGGGAGAAGTATTCGAGCGAGGGCCGCGGAGCTGTGGTCGTCGATCTGCGCAATGCGTCCAAGTCCGGCGCCAATCTGCGGGTTCCTACCTATTACGTCGCCGACGGCAGCGAGCGATTATCCATTCGAGGCGGCTGGCCGAGCGAAGAGATCGCGCAAGTGATCAGGGACTACGATCCGGAACAAGATGTCGTATTCATATTCCTGAGACTCGACGGCGATGTCTTTCACTACAACGCGTCTGACGACTTGGCGCCGCCTCAGGCTCACGCAGCCACGCACGAGCAGGGCAAACCGCATTAGCATGGCAGCCACGCGTCGCAAACTCATCTGAGATTGAATTCGATTTCAACGTTGCTGAGCCAATATGAGATGGGCCGACCATTTTTCATCGCAGGACTGAATCGCATCTGGTATGCGGCGCGTATAGCCTGTTCGTTCAGGCCATCCGGCAGACCGCGGGTGACGAGAACCTCTCGCACGCTACCACGCTCGTCAACCAACACTCGTACGCGCACGACGCCCTGCACTTTGTTCTTGCGCGCGTCTTCGGTGTAAAGGGGCCGCGGTTCGTTCAACAAGATAGGCCGCCTATCCACCACAGTTTGTTGGGCTTCCCGCCTGGGTCGTCCTCCGACATGAAACTCTCCATCGTTGATGTTTCCGCCGTGGCCTGGACCATACCCGGGCCCGTCGCCAGGCCCGATCCCTCCGCCAACTCCTATCCCTATTCCCCCATCCGATCCTGGTCCTGGCGAGGGGGGACCAGTGACGCCGTCGGGCAATCCGGTTGCGCCCAGATCATCACGCTTGAGTTGAATTCTCGGATCACCCATAATCGCCTCGATCACCGGCAACGCGGGCGGACTCACTTCTTGCTCGGGTCGCGGCGACACGATCGGTCTCATCAAGAACTCTGGCGGCTCTCCAGCCGAAGGTGGTTGATCCTTCTTGCGTCCGCCGCCGCCTCCACCGCCGGCTCTGTCGTCGCCGTCGGGCATTTCAGATTTCGGCGGAGGCCAGCCAGTGATGATTAAACTGTGCCTCTCATCGACCGCGAGGGTTCGGTGATTAGCCATCGACGAGAGAATTAGCATACAAAGAAACGCTACTCCATAAAATGAGACGCCAACCGCCAGCCCCACTCTCAACAAACACTTACGCTGGCGCCCACCGGCATTAGGTCTAAGGGCGCTTGTGATAAACATCGCCGGCTCATCGCGAAACTCGCGCCAGCCTTCCTTCAATACCTCTTTCAACCGTGAGATCACACACGGCTGCTCGAGTGTCGAAAAGAACGAACCACTGTTGTGCATACTCTCCCCAGGATGCCGGCACACCTCGGCACGGGTAGACACCGGATCGGATGTTTTGAGAGGGGTTGACCCTCTACCATTCGTGTTTTGATTTAGGAACGGAAGTCGCGGGTGAACTTGCGAGCGATAGGGAAATATTCAGAGCCGGCTGCAGACTCTTAGGTTGTCAGTTACTTGAATTCAAGGCCGCAGTTCAGGCATCTGTGCGGATCTTTAATCAACAGAAACAGCAGAGTGAGCAGGCAGGTAAACGGAGCTCCGATCACGGCGACTAGTATCGCCCAAAGCGGCACAGTGCCTTTGACTACGCTTGTGGAATTACAACGAGGACACGACATCGGCGGCACGATGGGCCGCGCGGCCGGCGGAGGTGGAGGCGTCCCGTAACTCGTCGGCGGATGGTAACTTGCCGGCGAGCTTTCGCCTGCGGCTGGCGGCGGCACGGACGGAATGTAACCAGAGTTAGGGTCACGCTGGGTGAGCGGCGCCGAGCAGTAGCGACAGAAGTTTGATCCTTCGCGATTCTCCGCCCCGCACTTCGCACAAATCATTGAACGGTTTCTCCTGCCCGGCCTTTAATCAAAAGCGGTGTCTTGCAGACTAATTCGTCAACGCCATAGTGTCAATGCGCGGCAAGGGACCCAAACGACAAAAGAGACACAAGGGACAAGAGGTTTCTAGTCTCTTTCGTGCCTATGTACGCTTTTTACCTGTGGTCACCGCTCGAACAGTCCCGCCATATCCCACTTGCGGCGAGTGTCGATGATCAGCTTCGCCACCTTCGCAGTCACCTTCGCAAAGTACTCGTTGGCCTTCGCCTGATCGAACTTCACGTAGCCCTGTCCCTCTTTGTACAAACCGATCGAAGACGGAGCGGGGTAAGCCGAGTAAGTTCCCGGCGCAGCGTTCGGAGTGGCAAGCTCATCCGAATAACGCTCTTTGTGAACCAGCTTTGGGTCGATCGCTTGAATGAAAGCAGTCTCGTTCCACCCCGCGTGACCTCCGTCCTCTCCGAACACGGACAGCGTTACATCCGAAGCGTAGCTCCACCAATTGATCACCAGCGTTCGAACTCGCTTCTCCTGACCGATCTCGGTCGCAATCTGATTGAGCACTGCGGTCTGCGGTCCGCCGTGCCCGTTGATCACGATGATGTTTTTGAATCCATTCCTGGCCAGCCCCGCCATCACGTCGCGAGCGTAGCCTCGATAGGCGGCTTCCGAAATCGAAAACGCGCCAGGGTAAGCGTCCATACTTCCCGTTATGCCATACGGAATGATCGGCGCAATCATCGCGTTCACCTCGCGGGCGATCTTTCGCGCGATCGCGATGGGCGCTGTGATGTCAGCTCCATTGTTGATGACGCCGTGCGGCTCGAGCGTGCCTGTGGGAAGGATTACCGTGTTGATCTTTGACGGAACGGCCTCCTTGAATTCCATCCAGTTGATGTCGCTCATATCGCGCGTCGAGACAACGTCGGGCGCCTGGGCCAGTGCCGGCGCGGAGCACACTGCGATCAAGAAGCAAAAAACACGAATTGACACGAGTGGAGTCCTCCTATTCAAAACTTGATGACTGCCAGATTCTTTCGGTCGCCCCGCCCGCTTGTCAAGAAATGCTCGCGAAGAGTAATTCTCGCCGAGGCCGCCAGCAGGAAATTCTTACACGGCGCTTCTGTATACTTTCCGCTCATGCCCTCGGGCCAGTAGCCAGACTACGAGGTTTGGCGCTTGTTTTGGCGATTCTGTTAGTCCCGATTGCCCGCCAAAGGCGGCATAACGATTGCTCGTCCAGTGTCGGGCGGAGATGTGGTCAGCTCTGCTTCAGCACTAAGATTCCAGCTTTGGAGAAAAAGAAATGAGGAGATTTGCGATCTTGACAGCATTGATGACGGTCCTGGCATTGAGCTCCATCGGATGCGCCACAAAGAAATACGTTCGCAACCGAGTGAGCGAGCGAGTGACTCCGCTTGAGCAACGCACCGGCGAGTTGGAAGAAACGTCACGCCGCAGCAGCCAGGACCTCGCCAGGCTCTCGACTGACGTAACCGACGTTCGAGGTAGGGCCGATCGCGCGCAGTCGCAGGCCGACGCCGCGCTGACTCGCGCCGAGGAAGCAAATACACGCGTGACCGGCGCCGAGCAATCGGTGAACGACCTTCGAACCAACATCGACAACTACTCGGTTCAGACCACCTCCGTGGTGCACTTCAAGTTCAACAAGTATGACTTGACTCCCGAAGCCAAAGAGTCGCTCGATCAGTTGGCGTCGCAGATCAAAGACCGTGAGAACTTCCTTCTGGAGATCCAGGGATTTGCGGACTGGGTTGGTAGCGACGCTTACAACAACCAGTTGACTCAGAAGCGAGCCGATTCGGTCAGGCGCTATCTGGCCGAGCAGCACAACATTTCCCTGTTCAGGATGCACATCCTGGGATTTGGCGAGTTGCGGCCTGTTGCGGACAACAAGACCCGCTCGGGGCGCGCCGAGAACCGCAGAGTCGAGGTCCGGTTGCTGACTCGCAACATTGCCGGCGCCCGCGCGACGCCGGCCAAGACGACCGAACAACAGCGTTAGCCTCCTTCCCTCAATGTCGAATTGCTGAAGGACGACAGTTAATTAAGCCCCCGAACAGCAAGGCGGACCCGTGAGTTGGGTCCGCCTTTTTGTGTCAGCGCGACTTGACGGTTTCCCCGAGGCCGTCTTAATAAGAGTTGTGATGAAAGTCGAGCTGGGCCAAGGTGACATCACCAATCAGCCCGACGTCGACGCAATCGTCAACGCCGCTAACACCGAGTTGTGGCTGGGCTCAGGCGTCGCGGGCGCAATTGCAAGACGCGGCGGACCTGAAATCGAGCGCGAAGCCGTCGCGCAAGGCCCGATCAGTCTCGGACAAGCGGTTGTGACTACCGCCGGCAACCTGCCGAATAAGTTTGTAATCCACGCCGCGGCGATGGGCTATCGCGACGCAGACCGCGCCGTGCCCAAGCGCGCGGGCTCGGCCTCCAGCGAAGCGATCATTCGCGATGCCACGACCAACAGCATCGAGCTGGCAGAGAACTCAGGCTGTCGCTCGATTGCGTTCCCCGCGCTCGCAACCGGCGTGGGCGGGTTTCCGGTTGACGAATGCGCGCGCGTGATGATCGGAGCGGCAAAAGACTATGCTGCGGAGCATCCACAATCCAAAATCGATCGCGTGATTTTTGTGTTGTTTTCCATGGATGATTTTCAAGTGTTCCAGCGAGAACTGAAACAGATCGAGCGCAGCTGACGCGAGGATGGTGTGACACAAAGCGAACAAACGCCCGCGAAGGCTTACTGTTACGATTATCCTCGCCCTGCGCTGACTGTGGACATAGTGCTGTTTCACCGAAGCGCAGAAGGCGTGGAGGTGCTGCTGATCAAACGTGCGCACGATCCGTTCAAAGATCTTTGGGCTTTTCCCGGTGGGTTCGTGGATGAGGACGAGTCGCTTGAGGATGCTGCCGCCCGCGAGCTTCGCGAAGAGACCGGGCTGGTCGGCGTTCAT
>DASXSR010000139.1:0-8149 GCA_036505875.1 Blastocatellia bacterium
GTGGTTTATGCGAAAGGGTTCGGTTACCGCGATGTCAAAAGGGAGATGAAAGTCACGCCCGATACGCTCTTCGCCATAGGGTCGTGCTCGAAGGCATTCACCGCCACCGCTCTGGCGATGCTCGTCGACGAAGGCAAGCTCGAATGGGACAAGCCCGTGAGAGATTATCTGCCGGACTTCAGGCTCCAGGACGCTTATGCGACTGCGAACCTTCGCCCGCGCGATCTGGTGACACATCAATCGGGGCTGCCGCGCCATGATCTGGTCTGGTATGGCTCGCCGCTTTCGCGCAAGGAACTCTTCGACCGGTTGCGTTACCTCGAACCGAGCAGGCCGCTGCACGCGAGATACCAGTACAACAACCTGATGGTCATGACCGCAGGCGTGTTGATCGAGCGCATCTCCGGCAACACCTGGGAGGAGTTCGTTCGGCGCCGCATCCTTGATCCGCTCGGCATGAAGACCACCAATTTCTCGGTCAACGACTCGCAAAAAACAACAGACTATTCGCTGCCATACGGAGAGCAGAAAGGCGAAGTCAATGAAATTCCCTTCCGCAAGATTGACGCCATCGGCCCGGCGGGCTCGATCAACTCGAGCGTGAACGAGATGACCCGCTGGCTGCTCCTGCAATTGGGCAAGGGTAAATTCGAGGATCGGCAGATCGTCTCGGAGAAGGCGTTGGGCGAAACACACACGCCGCAGATCGTAGCAGGCGGCGACCTGAAGTACGACGAATCGTTTTACTTCAGCTACGCGATGGGTTGGGCCGTGACTTCCGATCGTGGCCATCCGGCCCTCTCGCACAGCGGCGGGATTGACGGCTTCACTTCACAGGTCCGCTTCCTGCCGAAAGATCAACTGGGGGTGGTGGTGTTGACCAATTCGTCCTCACCTGCAAGCAGCCTCATCGCTTCAAATGCCATGGATCGAATGCTGGGTCTCGCCGAAGCGCCGTGGGCCCAGCGCGCCAAAGACGACGCGGCCAAGGCAAAAACGGCGCAGGCCAAAGCGAAAGCCGACGATGAAGCGAAACGCAAGAAGGACGCCCCGCCCACGCATGCGCTGAAGGATTACACCGGCCAGTTCGAGCACCCGGCCTATCAGACCCTAACGATCTCGCTGGAGGGCGAGCAGTTGAAGTTCGATCTGCACGGGCTGACTGGCGCGCTGAGGCATTACCACTACGACATCTTTCAGGGCGAGGAAGGCACGATCGGGATTGGGGGAACGAAAGTGAGTTTCCTGATCAACCGCGCGGGCGAGATTGACCGCGTCTCCATCCCGCTCGAGCCCAGCGTGAAGGAGATTGTCTTCACCCGCAAACCGAAACCGAAAGAGAACTCGTCCGCGCAAAACTGACCGACGGTCAGCTACTCGATGGACCCGATTCTAGGTTCATTCGCGTACTGTATCGCGATTCATCAGCGCAGAATGACCCGGCGATTGCACATCTACGGAGGCAGGCTGTTATGGAGAAACTACAGAAGGACGTGCGGTTCTTGAAAGCGTATTCCATCATTATCACGTTGCTTTTAGCGGTGGTTGCTTTCTCGGCCGTCAGTCGCGCAAATCAGAACAACAGATTTACCGAGATAGATGTCGAGCGGATCAACATCGTCGAAAAGGACGGCAAGCTGAAGATGGTCATTTCCAATAGCGAGCGCCAGCACCCTGGCATCATTGACGGAAGGACTCTGTCAAGGACAAGGCCGGCTGGAATGCTGTTCTTTAATGATAAGGGAGATGAATGCGGCGGCTTGAGTTTCAATGGCAACCAAAAAGATGGGAAAGCAAGCGCTGGCGCGCTGCTGGCTTTCGATAGGTTCTTGCAGGATCAGACTGTCGCAATCCAGTACGGGGAAGACAACGGCCAGTATTCAGCCGGTCTGCGAGTGTGGGACAGGCCGGATGCGTCGCTCGGTGAGGTAGTCGACAAACTTCAAGCCATTCAGAAGATGCCCGAGGGAGCGGAGAAGAAGCAGGCCATGCAAAAGCTGCGTGAAATGTCGGGGGCGGGCGTCGCGCAACGGGTTTTTGTCGGTAAGAACAGGGACAAGGCCGCCGTTGTTGCGTTGTCCGATCCGCAAGGCCGCCCCCGCGTTCAGCTTATCGTAGATGCTCAAGGCGCGGCTAAACTCGAATTCCTCGATGAGAAAGGTGCGGTGGTCAGCTCGCTGCCCGCGGCTGCGAAGGCGGGCGGCGAGAAGAAGCCCTGAACATTTTCCATTTACCATTTGACATTTGTCATTTGTCATTCAATCCGGGAGAGAACTGCATGTTAAGAGTCAAAAGCCTGCGACAACCGTTCTTTGCACTTGTGCTTGGCCTGATTGTTTGCGCTGCGGCGTCCGCTCAAGGGACCCGGTTGCTGCGCCAACCTGCGGTGAGCCGCGACCTGGTGGCCTTCGAGTACGGCGGCGACTTGTGGGTGGTATCCCGCAACGGAGGCCAGGCGCGTCGTCTCACTTCGACGCCGGCTGTCGAAAGCGAGCCGCGCTTCTCACCTGACGGAACTCAGATCGCTTTCACCGCCACGGTTGCCGGCAACACAGACGTTTACGTTGTGCCGACCTCGGGCGGCGATCCCAAACGCCTGACTTATCATCCGGGTATCGACCGCGTTCGAGGCTGGACGCCCGACGGACGCCGCGTCGTGTTTGCCTCCGATCGTGACACCGTGCCGCATCCGCACTTTCGACTTTGGACGGTCGCGGTTGACGGCGGCATGCCCGAGCCGCTGCCGATGCCCCGCGCATTCAACGGAGTCTACTCGCCCGACGCGCGCCGCTTTGCCTACGAGGAAGTCTCAGTCGCGATGTTTCCCGCGTGGTCGCAGAACCAGGCGAGCCAGTGGCGGCATTATCGCGGAGGCCGCACTCACCCAATTCGCGTGATGAATCTCTCAGACTACTCGGGCGAGGCTCTGCCGTGGAACAACAGCAATGATACTGATCCGATGTGGATCGGTGACACCATTTACTTTCTCTCTGATCGCAATCACACTGTCAATCTTTTCGCTTATCGAGCCGGAGCGAAATCGCCGACGCAGCTAACCCGTCACGATGACTTCGACATCATGACCGCCTCCGCCGGCCCGGACGCGATAGTCTACGAGCAGGCCGGCTACATTTACCTAGTTGACGCAAAGAGTGGACAATCGCACAAGCTGAACATCGATGTAACCGGTGATTTCGCCTGGGCGCGACCTCAATTCAAAAAAGTTGCCGCTATGATTCGAAGCGCGGGGCTATCCCCGACCGGAGTCCGAGCGGTCTTCGAGGCGCGCGGCGACATCTACACCGTCCCGGCCGAGAAGGGCGATTGGCGGAATCTCACATCGAGCTCCGCCGCGCACGACCGAAGTCCCGCGTGGTCGCCCGACGGTTCGCAGATAGCCTGGTTTTCGGACGCGAGCGGCGAATATCAATTGATGCTCGGCGATCCAACCGGCGTCGCGAAACCTCGCGCTTTGCCGCTCCCATCAGCCGCCTTCTTCTCGGCGCTCTCGTGGTCGCCCGACGGCAAACAGGTTCTCTTCCAGGACAATCATTTGAATCTCTGGACGCTTGAAGTCGCGAGCGGGCGCACAACGAAGATCGACACCGACGCTTACTACGACCCGCCTCATCAGCCCGACGCTGTGTGGTCTCCCGACTCGAAATGGATCTCTTATTCGAAGGTTCTCGACAATCACATGCGCGCGGTGTTCGTCTACTCGTTCGCCGAGGGCAAAGCGTTCCAGCTAACCGACGGGATGTCCGACGCTATCTCGCCCGCGTTCGATGCCGGAGGCAAGTATCTCTACTTTCTTGCGAGCACTGACTACGGCCCGCGTACCGGTTGGCTGGAGATGAGTTCGGTTGATCGTCCGGTTCGCCGCGCCATCTACATCACCGTGTTGAGCGCGAGCGACCCTTCGCCGTTGCTTCCTGAAACTGGCGACGAGCTACCGACGCCGCGCGACGAAGGCGCGCCGCGCGCGAGACCTGAAAGACCGAGCGGGCCTCCAACCGTGCGCATAGACGCCGACGGCATTCGACAACGAATACTCGCGCTGAGGGTTCCGGCGGGAGATTATTCTGAGCTGAAAGGCGGCGCGCCGGGTGTAATATTCTACACCGAGCCGATGACGCCGGGCGGAGCAGGCCCGGCTTCACTGCGTTTGCAACGCTTCCAACTCAGGGAGCGGGCGTCGGCGCCGTTCCTCGAAGGCATTCGCTCATATGCTTTGTCGGCGGACAATAAGAAGCTTCTCTATCAAGCCGCGGGTCCGGGAAATCGCTGGGGAATCGCGGCGATCGACAGGCCCGTTCCTCCAAGAGTCGGCGACGGCTTGATCAACGTCGCCGCGCTGGAGACGCTGGTCGATCCGCGAGCCGAGTGGGCGCAGATCTTTCGCGAGACCTGGCGCATCCAGCGCGAGTACTTCTACGACGCCAAGATGCACGGCAACGATTGGCAGGCGATTTTTGAGAAGTATCGTCCGCTGCTGGCTTACGTTCAGCACCGCTCGGATCTTGCTTATTTAATTGCGACCGTTGGAGGCGAGCTTACGGTCGGACACTCTTATCTGACGGGCAGCGGTGACGTGCCCGGCGAGGAGCCGGTCTCGGTTGGGCTGCTGGGTGCGGATTTCGCGATTGAGAACGGTCATTACCGAATTAAGAAGATCTACACCGGCGAGAACTGGAACCCCGATCTGCAAGCGCCGCTCAGCGCGCCCGGCATTCAAGTGAGCGAAGGTGATTATATTCTCGAAGTGAACGGTCGCCCGCTCGCGCCCCCGACAAATCTCTACTCCGCGTTCGAGGGAACAGCCGGTCATCAGACGTTCATTCGAGTGAACAAAGAGCCCTCGATCGAAGGCTCTCGCGTGATCACGGTCGTTCCGGTCGCGAGCGATCAAGGCCTCCGCACGCGCGCGTGGATCGAAGCGAACCGACGCCGAGTCGATGAGTTGTCGGGCGGACGCCTCGCCTACGTGTGGCTGCCGAACACCGGTGGCGGAGGATACCAATACTTCACTCGATATTATTACTCACAGCAGCAAAAGGACGGCGCGATCATCGACGAGCGCTACAACCAGGGCGGGCAGGTAGCGGATTATATCGTGAACGAACTCGACCGAAAGCTGATGGGCTACTTTGCTCTTCGTGATGGAAAGACTTCGACTTCTCCGACCGCGGGGATCTACGGTCCGAAAGTTATGATCATCAACGAGTCGGCGGGCTCGGGCGGCGACGCGCTGCCGTATTATTTCAGGCTTCGCAAAATCGGCCCGCTGGTTGGCACGCGCACGTGGGGCGGGCTGGTCGGCACGTTGGGCGTTCCCTCGACGATCGACGGCGGCGGCATCACCGCGCCGAGCCTCGCGTTCTACGACCTTTCGGGCAAGTGGGCGGTTGAAAACGAAGGCGTCGCGCCCGATATCGAAGTCGAGTACACGCCTTCTGAAGTACTCAAGGGACGCGACCCACAGCTCGAACGCGCTGTGCAGGAGGCGATGAAGCTTCTTGAGAAGAACCCGGTGCATCGCGTGCCTCGTCCCGCGCCGATTGATCGAGTGTCTAAGGACTAAAGTTCTTTGCGTCTCTGCGGTTCTTTGCGTCTTTGCGCGAACCGAGTCGTGGTTTCTCGCAAAGTCTCGAACAGCCGCAACACCGCAAAGGTCAGGTAAGAGAATATGAATCAAACGATCAAGTTCCTTTCGAGAGCGGCGTGCTTATTGGTCTGTCTAGTTGCGGTCGCGCCCTTCAATGCGCAGCAAACCGCAACCTCATCGCTCACCGCGACTGAAGCGATGATCCCGATGCGCGACGGCGTGAGACTGTATACCCAGATCTACGCACCGGCGCAGCCCGCCGAGAAGCTTCCTATTCTGCTGCTCAGAACTCCTTACGGAACGGGCCAGCTCAACCCGTCGCGGATCGCAGCTTCGCTTCCGGAGTTAACAGCGGAAGGATTCATCATCGTCTCGCAAGACATCCGCGGGCGGTTCAAGTCCGAAGGTCAATTCGTTATGATCCGCCAGCCGCGCGACCCCAAAGACAAGAACGCGATCGATGAGAGCACCGACACCTACGACGCGATCGAGTGGCTGATAAAAAATGTTCCGAACAACAACGGGCGCGTCGGGATGGCCGGTACGAGTTACGGCGCGTGGCTGACGGTTATGGGTGCGCTCGATCCACACCCCGCGCTCAAGGCTGCGGTCGAACAAGCCTCTCCGGCAGACATGTGGATCGGCGATGACTTTCATCACAACGGCGCGTTCAGGTTGAGCTACGGGTTAGAGTACTCGTACATGATGGAATCCTCGAAAGAAATTTCTGATGTCACGGCTATTATCGATCGCTTCGACGCCTACGAGTGGTATTTGAATCTCGGCCCGCTGTCGAACGCTGATGCCCGGTACTTTCACCGCAAGCTTCCGACGTGGAACGATTTCGTGAATCATCCCGACTACGACGCGTTCTGGAAGCGCCAAGCTTTTGCGCCGTGGCTGAACCGCGTGACGGTTCCGATGTTGAACGTCGCCGGGTGGTGGGACCAGGAAGATTTTTATGGTCCGATCAAGATCTATGAATTGCTGGAACTGCACGACACCGAGCACAAAAACTTTCTGGTGGTCGGCCCGTGGAACCACGGCGGCTGGTCCAGAGGCGACGGCCAGAAGCTTGGCCGAATCGACTTCGGCAGCGCAACCGCCGCTTACTATCGCCGTGAAGTGTTGGTTCCGTTCTTTGCGTACCACCTTAAAGGAAAGGGCAACCCTGCTCTCCCCGAAGCGCTGACGTTCAGGACGGGCGTGAATCAATGGGTGCGCCACGACGCGTGGCCGCCGAAACAAAACGTCGCCGCGCGAAAGCTGTACTTACAAGCGAACGGCAAGCTGTCATTCGATCCACCGCCCAGCGGCGCGAAAGATGAATTCGACAGCTACATCTCTGATCCCGCGAACCCGGTCCCTTATCGCCCTCGCCCGATCGACGTCCGTTCAGGCTGGACGACCTGGCTGGTTGAAGACCAGCGTTTCGTCGATCATCGTCCCGACGTGCTCTCGTGGTCCACTGACGCGTTGATCGATGACGTAACCGTTTCTGGAAGAATCATCGCCAATCTCTTCGCGTCGACCTCGGGCACGGACAGCGATTGGATTGTAAAGCTGATTGACGTTTATCCGGACAAGTACGCGTCCGATCCGAAGATGGGCGGATTTCAATTGATGATTGCCGGCGACGTGTTGCGAGGGCGCTACCGCAACAGCTTCGATAAGCCAGAGCCAGTCGCGCCTGACTCAGTTGTTCACTATGAGCTTGGCTTCCCAGCGAACGATCACGTCTTCTTGAAGGGGCACCGGATTATGGTGCAAGTGCAGAGCACGTGGTTTCCGGTGATTGATCGCAACCCTCAACGCTTCGCGCCGAATATTTTTCAGGCAAAGGAATCAGACTTTCAGAAGGCGACGCAGCGAGTGTACCGCTCGGGTCAGCAAGCGTCATACATCGCATTGCCTTTGGTGGTAGCGCGGTAATGAGTTTTCTAGCGCTCAAAGGCGCTGTTCTTAGTCCTTCCACTCTGACTCAGGGATTTCCGCGCCCTTAATATGGCCCTCAGTGTTCCGAGCGGAAGGGTTACGACCGCGATGCGCAGGCACAACCACCGTAATCCTTTATCTGAGTTTCTCCACTTTCGGTGGCTGCCCTTTTGAGATACCAAATCGAACCCGTGTCTCCAGTAAGTTCATAGGTAATTGGGATTAGCCGTATCGCGTCTGTGTGGTAGTATCTTTGGGCTTCTGACGATTTAGGAACAAAACATGACCAAACTCAGAAATCTGATGCAACGACGAACTTTCGCGCGTCGCTGGTCATACGTCGTCATCGTTGTGCTGCTGATGACTCTGACCGGCGCGAGAGTTACTCTCGCGCAGACGGTCAACATCGATCGCGTAGCCGCCGAGCTTGAACCTGAAATCCAACGCACTCTTCTCGAAGGCAAAATCCCTTCCGCGGCGGTCGCTTTGGTTGCCGGTGACAAGATCATCTGGTCGAACGCTTACGGCTACTCGAATCTGTGGGCGCGAACTCCTGCCACAACTAGCACCGTCTACCTCATCGGGTCGACCTTCAAGGCGATGTCGACC
>DASXSR010000140.1:0-26492 GCA_036505875.1 Blastocatellia bacterium
AACGAAGCGCAGGGTCACAGATAACGGGTCCGCAATATCTCGACATGGTGTCGCTCGTGACCCGCGACGATGAACGCTAGCCCCCTGACCGACACCTCGTTCTTGTTGGCGGTGCCTCGACGAGTCCAGGCCTCTTCGTCGAGATTCGCGAAAAGAGAAATGGTTGCGCGGCGGACGTGTTCGTACTCGTCGGCCAAATCGCTCAAGCTGCGCTTGTCGAACGAACCGCCACGAACGTAGTCGTCTTGCTCGAATCCTTCGAGGGGCGTCGCGTCTCCGCGTGCGAATCGCAACGCCCGATAAGCAAACACCCGCTCGGTGTCGATGACGTGTCCGATGACTTCTTTGACGCTCCACTTGCCATCCTCGTAGCGAAACTCTCCGCGCGCTTCAGGGATGCTGCGGATCAACGCCAGCGTTTCTTGGAGTTGTCTGCCTAGTATCGAGACGATGTCGCCGTCGGGAACTCTCGCGACGTAGCTCCCTGCGTAGGTTGGATATTCTGTTTTGTCAGGACGCACGGTTGCTGCTGCTGACATTGTGATTGATCGCCTTTCCCCGGAGTTCGGTAGTACCGCCTTCAGGCGGAAGTTTGTAGTTGTGTTCGCTCGATCAATCAAATACAAACTTCCGCCTGAAGGCGGTACTACCAAACCTCAGTTGGTTGGCTGAGCCGAGCGCTCTTTCTTGTAGGGCTGGCCCAGATACTTCTCGACCGCTTGTTGTGCGCCGTTGTAATTGTTGCCGCTCTCTTTAGCCTTGTTATATTCAGCGACGGCGCGTTCACGATTGTCTTCCGCATCCCAAGCGTTGCCTCGCTTAATGTACGACCAAACCTCGAGCCACGAAGGCTCGAGATCGCCCCCAAGCGATTCCGTAAACCCATCGCGCGCCTTCTGCCAGTTGCGCTGCTCCATGTAAAGCAGGCCGAGGTTATACCACGCCCACGACGAGCGCGGATTGAGCTTTAGCGCCGCCCGGAATTGCTCTTCTGCTTCGGCGTACTCTTCGCGCTGGAAATGCTGTAAGCCTCGCCGCACAACAACCGACACGCGGATCGCGTCGCTTATTCGCAGATACCGATTCTCAGGATCTACGACCACCTCAAGCGGTTTGCCCTCGCTGTCCAGATCGAAGTCGGCCGACGTGCCGCGCATGTCCAGAGTAGTCTTTGTCTCGCGTCCGCCTTCTGCTTCAACCGCAACACCAACCGGACCGCGGAACGAATCCATATTCTGTCGAACGGTACCCCGAACTTTGAACTTGCTGTCTTTGGTCCGAATTATCGAGTACTCGACTTTGAACTCGGGCACACCGGTCGAGTCAACCCACATCCCGAAGAAGCCCCGCAGCTTCTGACCGGACACCTTGTCAGCGAGGCTCTCGAAATCATCAATCCTGGCGTTCTGTCCCTTGTAAGTCGAGTAATAGGTCTTGAGCAAGTTGAAGAATTTTTCGTCGCCGATCGTGGTCCTGAGCATGTGATACACATAAGCGCCTTTGTAAAAGACCACCGAGCGATAAGCCGGCGACTGATCGTTGAGCTGAGTTGGCGCGCGCGATATCGACGCGTCTTGTTCAAACGCGAGCGCAAGCTGGATTATTTCCGAAAGCGTCTCGTGGAACTCAGCCGAGCTCTGCTGTGATTCGCGATACAGAACCGAAGAGTATTCGGCGAGGCCTTGCGAGAGCCACGCGTCGTCAAAGCTCTTCAGCCCGACCGCCTGCCCCCACCATTGATAAGCGACCTCGCGAGCCAGATCGTCGACCGGCAGCGGCTTGTCGGAGGTCAGCGTCTTGTGTGCGATGAATGCGATGCCCGCGCCGCTGTAGTAATCGAGGGTCTCGTCGTCGGCCTCCGCGACCACGAACCTCGAGCCGAGCATATAAGGTCCAAAGCGCGTGTTGTAAAACTGGAGTATCTGCGCGATCTCTTGCCCGAATTCTTGCAGCCGGCCCTCGCTGCCCGGCAGAACATTGATGTCCAGTTGCATCCCGCCCATGTTTATCGTCTTGGTTATGAACTGGCCGGCACCGAAAGATCCCGGAAGCGTGGGTTGAGTTTCGACAAAGGTGAACGATCTGCGTCCGTCCTTGTTGGTGCCTGGTGTAACCGGATTTGCACTGTGCCCGACGACGCTCCAGTTCCTTGGAACCGTGAACGTGATCTCGGAAGTGGCGCGGTCGGCGGCGTAACCGTGAAACGGAAACCACCGCGACGCATAAAACAAGTAAGAGCCTTCGGGCCCGATGTACGCCAGCCGCGTGTCGGCGATTGGCCCACCTTCGGGTGTCGCAAGCGCGCCGGCGTAATCGACGGTCAACGTGACGTCTGAGCCCGCCGGATATAACTGGCCGAGGTTGATCTTGACGTTAAATTCGTTGACGCGGTCTTGAATAAACTGCAGCGCCGTCTTGCCATCGGGGCCTTTGATGCTCGAAATCGTAAGCGAGCCGTTCATCTCCAGCACCGCTGACTGGGTCGGCTTGAGCGCTTTGAAGGTTACGACCGCCTGGGCTTTCAAGCTGTGGGAATCGGGCAATAACTCGGCGTTGATCTTATAGTGTGTTATGTCAATGGCTGAAGCTTGTTCGGTTTGTGCCGTCGCATTTGATGCAAGCGCAAAGAGAGAGGCCAGGAGCGCGAGTGCGGGTGCCCTCTTGAGGGTTCGTGTTGCTACCATTCTGTTCCGTTCCTTCTATGTGGCTGAATCGTCTAGACGATGTGAATTATACCATCGTGCTCGCCGGCAGTACCAGTTTTCCCCGGTGTAGGTGCCAAGCAACTTGTGCAAAAACTCGAAGAGCGCGAGTCTCCAATTCCAAATTGAATCGCTGGAAGATCGAGTGGATTATTCGACTTCACGCCGCCCACATTCACAGGCACACCATCGGACGCTGCGTTCTACGTGAGAGGCGACTCTAGATGCACGGGTGCTCACACCTTAGGCGGATTCGAGTGATAAATCTCCAGAAGCAGCCGCGCAAGTTTGTCAGGGTCGTGTCGGACGAGGCCGTCTTGATGAAGCACGTCGCGACAAATAATCCGAAAACGGTGGGTTCCGTCCGACGTTTTGAGGAAAGCTGACCCTTCTGCCGACATTGAGCTCATCTCGACCTGGGCCGCGCCGTCGGCGAAGTACTTCGCCAGAAGCTTCTTGCCGATCGGAGCGGTGTTCACGACAACGTAATCGAGTCGCAAATTGGGGCTATATTCGAACAGAACTCGCAGGTGATCTTCGACACCAAATCGGTCCGTCTCGCCGGGTTGGGTCATTATGTTGCAAATGTAGACCTTGAGAGCGGACGACTCGCCAATAGCTTCGACTATCCCGTGAACCAAGAGATTTGGGATTATGGAAGTGTACAACGATCCGGGGCCGATAGTGATCACGTCAGCGTGGTTGATCGCGTCCAGAGTCTCAGGCAAGGGGAGGCAATTGTCGCTCGACAGCCGAAGTCGCTTTATTCTCGATCGTGCCTCGACGATGTTGGTCTCGCCTTGAATGACGCGTCCGTCTTCAAGCTCAGCCACCAGCGCGACGTCCTGCACTGTCGACGGAAAGATCCTGCCTTTTATCGCCAGCACTTCGCTGCTTACTTTGATCGCTTCGAGAAAATCTCCAGTCACGCTTGCCAGCGCGGTGAGAAACAAATTACCAAAGCTATGGCCGGACAAATCACCGTCCGACTCGAAGCGATGCTGAAAGAGCCTCGTAAGCAAATGTTCGTCTTCCGCCAATGACACCATGCAGTTTCGGATGTCTCCGGGCGGAAGGATCTGGAACTCTTCGCGCAACCTTCCTGAACTGCCGCCGTCGTCAGTAACCGTAACGATAGCCGTCAACGATTCAATCCAACCGACGCCCGACCTTGTACCCACATAATCCTTCAGCCCCGAAAGAACGGTGGCTAGTCCGGTGCCTCCTCCAACGGACACTATTCTCAATCCTGAATCTGCTTGGTTCATGACGGAAAGAGCTCGCATTCGACTCGTTCGGACTACTCGTCGCCTAGATCGTAACCGAACCCTGTAAGTTGACGGAAGCCTTCATTGTCGTGGAGGCTCGCAAAATCGAGGTCGCGACGCGCGTGCGAGCGGTGGCCAGGGCGAAGAGTTATTGCTCGTCGCAACGAGTCGAGCGCGTCAGTAGCTTCATTGAGGCGAGCATAGGCGGCTGCGAGGGAGTAGTAGACGTGGTCTGCACGAGGATTGGCTTTGAGCGCCTTCTCAAACAACTCGATCGCATCTGATGTATTGCCCTTGTTGAACTCGAAAACGCCCTGGTCGTACAAGGCATCCGGGTTACGCGGAATCGAGGGCGCCCGAGCCAGTCGCTGGTCACAGATCGCGGCATAGGTGCGGACTCGCGCGAGTATCTCTGACTCTTCGGCGAACTTCTCGGCTATGCTCAGAAACGCCGACCGAGCTCCGGTAAAATCGTGGCGATTGAACAGTCGCAAGGCTTGCTCGAATGCGCGTACGGCCGCAAGGGTGCCGGGTGAAGGCGGCTTCTTGGGAGGCGGAGGGAGCGTCCTCGGGGGCAGCAACCTTCTCCTGGAAGGCTGCGGCTTACGCGACGCGGCTTTGGATTTGGCCTTGGCAACAACCGGGCGCTTTGGAGCTGCTTTTCGAACGGGTCGTTTTAACGCGACTTGTTTGGTTCGCTTTGAAAGTGACTTCTTGTTACCGAGTTTCTTGGGCGCGGCCTTGGCCGAGCGACTCGCAGGTTTCCTTAATAAAGCCGAGCGACCACTCCGCTTTGTTTGGGTAACCTTCTTGGGCCGTGACTTGAGATTTTTTGGAGCGGATTTGATTCGTCCAGGTGGCACAGGTTTTCTTGGAGCCGCCTTCTTGGCCTTTATGCGAAGCTTCTTAGACGCAGCGGCGCGCATCTTCGTCGCTTTTGTGATAAGGCCGCTCATCGGTCTCCTTCGGGGTTGAGCGTGAACCAACTCCACGTTAAATCCTGCCACACGAGAACTTATGGGGCTTTTATATCAGTAATCTCGTGGCAAGTCAAGAAAATACGTTGCCCTCGGACTCGGGCTTTTCTTGAAAGGTAGGGGGCGTAAGTGTAAAATTTCCAAGCGTTTAGCCGGTTTCCTGCGCCGGCAAGACTTGAAAGATAAGCATGAAGAGAGAGGAGCAACAGCCGCTACACGGGAGAACGGTTCTATTAACCCGAGCCCGAGCGCAATCCTCGCGGATGGCCGCGCGTCTCGAATCGCTTGGCGCGTCGGTCATTCACTGCCCGACCATTGAGATCGTCCCACCGACGAGCTGGACTCGGCTGGACGCTTCAATAGGCAAGCTGGAGGAGTACGACTGGATTGCATTCACTAGCGCCAACGCGGTCGAGTTCTTCTTCCGCCGGCTTCGCGACAGGCGCAAAGACGGCATCGAAGCGATCAGACGGCTGGCTTGTTGTGCAATAGGCCCCGCAACCGCTGAAGCCTTGGAGTCGGCGGGTGTAGTCGCGCAAGTCATTGCCTCAGAGTCGAGATCCGAAGGCGCACTTAAAGCAATCGTCGATCACTTAGGAAGCGAAGATGCCATTCGAGGAGTTGCGTTCTTGATCCCACGCGCGCGATCGGCTAGAGACGTCTTGCCGGCGGGGCTTCGCAGCTTGGGCGCAAGAGTAGACGACGTTGAAACCTATCAAACCGTAAAGCCAAACCTCCAAGGTCAGAGCATTATCAGGCTCCTTCAAGAAACCTCGATTGACGTCATAACTTTCACGAGCCCGTCGACAGTTTCAAACTTTTCAGAACTGGTTGGAGCGAACGATTTGTCAGACCTCCTTGCGAACACGCGAGTTGCTTGCATCGGACCGGTCACCGCCGAAGCGGCCGCCCGGCACGGATTGGCAAACATCATTCAGCCGGAAACCTACAGCGCCAGCGCTCTGGTCGACTCAATAGTCCAATCAATCGGTGTCGGCAGTTGAGATGCTGCGCCACATTCGACTCAACCAACCATGACTTTCGGGTTGCTTCATTAACCGGTTCAAATCCTCCGCCTCAAGCCAAACGCCGTTGCAATTGACACAGCGATCGAGCCGGACGCCTTCATAAGTAAGCGGGACAAGCGTGCCGTCGCATTTGGGACAGTGAACTGTGGCAGCTTCTGCCTTCTCGTGTTGCTCTTGAACCCGCTTCGCGCGAAGCTTCTCGATGAGTTCTTTTTCCTTTTTTCGAAAATACTCCTCCTCGAGAGACTTCTCGCGTTCATCCCAAATCTTGGACATCACACCCTCACTGTTTCCGCTATTTCTTTTCGACGACGTCCGACTTGAAACGTTTCACCAGCGCCAAGACTTCGCGTTTTTCCTTCTCCCCAATCTTTTGGTGATCCAGCGTGGCCGTCAGGTGCCCCAGGAAGGCTTTCCATTGATCCTCGGTGATGCCCAGGCCTCCGTGCGCAATCTTGAGCGGTCGTCCGCTGTAAACGCAGGGGCCGCCCATCTCGTGACAGAGAAACTCGATGGCCCGCTGACGTTGAGCCATCAGAGCTTCCTGGGATTGCCCTTGAAAGAACTTGGCTAACAGAGGATCTGCCGCCATTCGGCCTCCGACCTCATCGAAGACTTTCCCGATTACTTCCGATCCGCCGATGCGTTCGAAGAGTGACGGCGGTTTTGCGTCCTTCCCGCCCTGGGCGAGAACTAACGGACCATTCGCCACGAGAACTACAACAAACATGCACCTCATGTAAGCGCGCTTCATTTTGCCTCCATTCTGGTTATTGGTTAGTTGACTCTGAGTCGTCCTAGCCTGCGGCTTTCGATCCTGCTTCCACAACGTCTAATTCACCGTGTTCACGACGGGCTCGCAATACCTTCTTGTCGAACTTGCCCACGCTGGTCTTTGGAACTTCATCAATGAAAGCCCAGCGCTCGGGCACCCACCACTTTGCAACTCGCTCGGCCAGAAACCCTCGTAACTGCTCGGGCGTTGTCTGGGCCCCTTCCTTCAGCACTACGCAAGCCAGCGGGCGCTCGTCCCACTTTTCGTCCGGAATCCCGATCACGGCCGCCTCAACCACATCCGCATGCGCCATCAGCGTCGTTTCGAGTTCGACCGTAGAGATCCATTCGCCTCCTGATTTGATCACGTCCTTTGCGCGATCGGTGATCTGAATGAAACCCTTTTCGTTGAGCGTGCCAACGTCGCCGGTTCGCAACCAGCCATCGTGAAACTTCTCGGGCGTGTCGTCGCCGTAATAAGCCGCGGTTATCCACGGCCCTCGAACTTCGATCTCGCCAACCGACTGGCCGTCCCACGGAAGAATGGTTTCCCCATCCATCAATCGGATTTCAACTCCGGGCTTCACGCGGCCGGTCTTCGATCGCCAGTCCATCAGTTCTTCTTCGCAGCAGCCCTTTGGCGGATAAGCGATTGCGGCCAGGGGACTAGTCTCAGTCATACCCCACGCTTGAATGATCTTCACGCCAAACCGCTGCTCGAACCTTTCCATCAAGCTTCGGGGGACTGCAGAGCCTCCACAGATCACCATTCTCAGCGAAGACAAATCTACTGGGTTGGATTCGGCGTATCGAAGGATGTCATTCCAAATTGTGGGCACCGCGCCGGAAAAAGTCGGACGCTCCGCCATTATCAGCCGGCACAGCGGCTCGGCCTGGAGGAACCGATTCGGCATTATGAAATCCGCGCCCGCCATCCACCCCGCATAAGGCAACCCCCACGCGTTCGCGTGAAACATCGGGACTATTGGAAGTATCCGATCGTGCTCAGTGAAGCCGAAGGTAAAAGCCGCGCAAGCCGCGATAGAATGAAGAAACGTCGAGCGGTGCGAGTAGACCACGCCCTTGGGGTTGCCCGTCGTCCCGCTTGTGTAGCACATCGCGGCCGCCGAGCGTTCGTCGACCTCGGTCCATCCGAACCCATCTTGTTCGTTTGCGATGAGCTCCTCGTATCTCAGCACATCGCCCAGCGCCGAAGCGTCACCATCGCCGACAACGACGTACCGCTCGACCGTTTTGAGATCACCGGTGACGCGCGCGAGTAACGGAACGAGCGAGTCGTCCACAATGATCGTTCGATCCTCGGCGTGATTGATGATGTACGTAAGCTGGTCGGGAAACAGGCGAAGGTTGAGCGTGTGAAGCACGGCGCCCATGCAAGGAATCGCAAAATAAGCTTCAAGGTGTTCCTGTGTATTCCAGCAGAAGGTTCCAACTCGGTCGCCCCCGCCGACGCCCAATCGCTTCAGAGCGGCGGCAAACCGCTCGGCGCGCTCCGCAACATGGTGATAATTTGCGCGGCGAGAGTCCGCGCCCATGAAGGTTACTACCTCGCTGTCACTATGAACTCGACGGCCATGTTCGAAAATTGTGTTGATCGTCAAAGGACGATCTTGCATCGTGCTTTGCATAGAACTCCTCGTCGGAAAGGCGCAGTTGCGATTATCTTCAAGTCTCCGCCAGAGAGCAACCTCAGCGATAAGCTACCTATTCGTTGACAATTGGCCCGGTTCGATACAAACTCACGAGGTGACAATGACAGGATGGTAGAGCGCCTCAGGGCATCATCTCGCTGGAACCATATTCCGATAGCTGCAGCGCTCGTTACTGCTGTGAGGTAACTCGTTTTGGTTTCGCAACAACTTTCTCATTATCGAATTATCGGAAAGCTTGGCGTCGGTGGGATGGGCGAAGTATTCCTCGCCGAGGACGTTAAACTTGAGCGCAAGGTTGCCATTAAAATGCTGCCTGCCAAATCGCTGGCGGACGGTCACGCGAGAAAACGGCTTCTCCGAGAGGCAAAAGCGGCCGCGACGCTCGACCATCCGAACATCTGCGCCATTCACGAGGTGAACGAGGAAGGTGATTCGCTGTTCATCGTGATGCAATATGTAGACGGCGCCACGTTATCGAAGAAGATCAAGGACAACCCGCTTTCACCTGGAGAGGTCGCCGATATCGGCATTCAAGTGGCCGAGGCGCTCGCCGAGGCGCATTCTCACGGAATTATCCATCGCGATGTCAAGCCGCAAAATGTAATTATCACTCCTCGCGGACAAGTTAAGGTGCTGGACTTCGGGTTGGCCAAATTAGTCCGGGGCGCGGAAGCGTTGGACCTAAACGCAAAGACCGAGAGCCGGTTGACCGAAGAAGGACAGGTCGTCGGAACCGCCGGCTACATGTCCCCGGAGCAACTGAGGGGAGTGAACATCGATGCGCGCAGTGACTTGTTCTCACTTGGGGTGACGCTTTATGAATGTGCGACCGGCAAGCCAGCCTTCTCAGGCAGCAGCGTAATCGAAATCTCTTCACAGGTGCTTCAAGTTGAGCCGCAAAAACCCTCGCGCGTCAATCAAGATGTACCGCGAGGTTTGGAGAACATAATACTCAAAGCGATGGCTAAGGACATCCAAGTGCGCTATCAGTCGGCAGGCGCGCTATTGGAAGACCTTCGAAAACTGCGCGCCGGTTTGACCGAGGGCAGCGGATTCCGAACTCGACCGATGAGCGGGGGGCTCCGATCGTTGCCAATGACTGCCCCCTTAACCGAAGCTTTGCAAAAGAAACGAGTGAAGATTGCGCTTCTTCTCATCGTTGCGATCGCAATACTGGGTTTCTTGTGGGCACTACATTTCCTGCGTTCTTCGCCGCTTCAGCCGTCGCCTCAGGCTAGTGTTTGGTACGAGCGCGGCGTAGATGAGATACGCGCGGGAACCTATTATCAGGCAAGCAAAGACCTCGAGCAGTCGATTGAAAACGATCCCAGCTTCGCGCTGGCACACGCGCGATTGGCCGAAGCGTATGCGGAGATAGATAACACAGACAGAGCGATGGAAGAACTGCTGCGCGCGCTGTCGCTGGCGCCCGATCGGTCGGCGCTGTCGAGCCTGGATTCGCTGTATCTGGACGGCATAGCCGCCACGGTGAGACGCGATTTCGCGGGAGCAATCGATTACTACGGCAAGATCGCCGATCGGGCATCGAGCGCGGAGAAGCCCAACGCCTTTGTAGACCTCGGACGCGCGCACGAAAAAAGCGACAACATTGACAAGGCAATCGACTACTATGCTCAGGCAGTCACGATCGATCCGCAATCTGCGCCGGCCTTCTTGCATCTGGGAATTCTCTACGGTCGACGCCAGGATCTCAAAAGCGCCACCGATTCGTTCGACAAGGCCGACACCATCTATCAGCACATGAGCAATCAGGAGGGTCAGGCAGAAGTACTGTTCCAGCGTGGCGCTCTTCTGAGCAAAATGAGAAAACTGGCCGACGCAAAGAAACAGTTGGAGAAGGTCCTCGAGATGTCGCGCGGGGCCACCAATAAATCACAGTTCGTGAAGGCGGAGTTGCAATTGAGCAGCGTCTACGAATCCGAAGGTAACATCGAGCGCGCCAAGGAAATCGCAACCGAGGCAATAACCGTCGCGCAGCAAAACAAGATTCGAAATCTCGAGACCAACGGGCTGATGGATCTCGGCTATGTTTTTCTCAATCGCGGCGAGTTTGATGAGGCGGGCAAACGGTTCAGGCAAGCGCTCGATTATGCTCGGGCCGACAAAGCGCGGAGGGCCGAGGCCAGGGCCAGGTATCTGCTGGGCAGCCTGAATTTGAAACAAGGTAATGCTGATGACGCATTGTCGTGGCTTGGCCAGGCAAGCGAATTTTATCAATCAGCAGGTTATCGTGTTGAAGCATCGAATGCGTTGCTTCTTACCGCCCGCGCTCATCGAGTCAAAGGCGAATACGACATTGCACTCAAAACGCTGGAACAAATGCTGGAGCTTGCGAAGCAGTTGGGTGATCCGGCGCGTGAGGCTTCCTCGCTCTCGAGCATTGCGCTTGTGCTGGGCGAGCAGGAGCGTTACCCCGAGGCGGTTTCCCGTCTCGACGCGAGCTATAAGATTAACGAGTCGCTAGGCGCGAAAGTCGACATGGGCTTTGATCAGATGAACAGGGCCGGCTTCCTGTGGCGATTGGGCCGTTACGACGAGACGCGGGCGGCTCTGGACGCTGCACTGTCGATCGCGAAAGAGGGGAACAATAGAACACTCCTCGGGTGGGTTAATCTCACGGACTCGCAAATGTCCTTCAGCGAGCGGCAGTTTTCGGACGCCAAGATGAAAGGTCAACAAGGATTGGATGTTGCCGACACGCAAAAGATCAAGGACATGGCTTGCCCGGCAAAGTACACTATTGCGCTGGCGCAAGCGCTGTCGGGGGCGCCACTACCGGCGCAGCGATTATGCGAGGATGCTGTGGCCATCGCCAGGGACCTGAATAGCCCGCGGCAGCTTTCAAGCGCATTGCTGGCGCTCGCCGAAGTGTTATTGTTACGGGGCGACTCGCGAAGCGCCCTCGACACGGCGCTCAAGGCGCAAGATATGTTCTCGCAATCCGCACAGCGCGATTCGGAATGGCGAGCGTTGCTGATAGCCGCGCGAGCGAGCCAACTCGAAGGCGACAAAACGGCCGCACAGTCCCATGCCGCTCGCGCCGAGAGCTTGTGTGCGAGTCTCTCGCAGCTATGGGGCGCCGATGCATACAACAGTTACTTGCGGAGACCTGATATTTGGAATTATCGCAAGCAGCTCGCTTCTATTTTGAGCGGCAGTAAATGAGCGAAACTAAATCTCAAAGGAGATAAAGAGATGATGTTCGAAACTCACATGCCCGTACACGGCCTTTTCTTCAGCGCCGAACGTGATCCTGGTGGTGGCTCGGCCGGCGGTGGCAAGAGGCCTGCCCCAAAAGCTTCCAAGAAGGGCGGAAAGAAAGGCGGAAAGGCCGGCAAGAAGCGGGGCGCTAAACGTTAGCTTAGGCGACTTCACAAACCTTGGCCGAACAGTTTCTAGCCCAGCCGTCAATCGAATGCTTAGAGACCGGTCCCACTAGGCTGTATTCTTGAAGGCTTGTTGTTTTGGCCGCAATCACCGGCGGGGAGCGTGATGCGGGTCTTGGCGAAGGCTCGCGTCACCAATCAGGTATGGGTGTGCCCGCAAGCGGATATCTGAATGCCAGAAAAAGAAACAGGCGCTAGAGCGAAGCTCGTTGAAGCCGAAGAAGCGGTAACTGTAGTGCCGCTCTCGAAGTTTCTCAAGTCAGTCGAGAAGAAGGGCCGGTTATCGAAGAAAGATCGCCTGCGAATAGTTGACCAGGCGCTGTTGCTGCTCGAGATGAACTACGTCCACCTGCCGCTCAAGCGCGCCATGCATGCGATTGATCCGATCCAGCGACTAAAGCTGCAGAAGTTCCGGCTGCTGGAAGGCAAAGAAAGTGAGATGCCAAGCGCGGCGCAGTTTCACAAGCGCATGCTGGAGATTTTCGCGTCGACGCGTGATCTGCACACGCTCTATTTGCTGCCGGCGCCCTTTCGCGATCACGTCGCTTTTCTTCCGTTTCTAGTCGAACAGTATTTTGAGCCGAATGGAAAGAGCAGAGCGGAGAAGTTTGTTGTCGCGCGAGTAGCGCGTGAGTTTTTCCCATCGACTGCTAAATCGGAGCCCGAAATAGCTTCCTTCGAACCGGGTGTTGAGGTTCTGTATTGGAACGGAGTGCCTATCCGCAGGGCGATCGAAATAAACGGGGAGACGCAGGCCGGGAGCAATCTCGAGGCGCGGTTTGCACGTGGACTCGACAATCTGACGATTCGACCCCTAAAGATTTCCTTGCCGCCGGATGAGGCATGGGTGGCCTTAACTTACCGCGCAAAAGGTGGCAAAACGCTGACGGTCAATCAAGAGTGGCTCGTGTACACGATAGGTGATGATCCGTTACCCACAAAGTCCACCCGAAAAAAAAGAGCCGCGATAGACCTCAAGAAAACGAAGATCAATCAACTAAGAAGGAAGCTTTATGGTCCGCGAGATGTGCGCGCGCGCAAGGGATACGAGGAGGTATTTTATGCGGAAATCAGGAGGGTCGACGGGCGCGATGTCGGTTACATTCGACTGTTTAGCTTTGACGTCGACGACCCGGACAAGTTCGTTGAAGAGTTCAAACGAATAATCACCTCTGACCGATTCCCGCAAGAAGGTCTCATCATAGACGTGCGAGGAAACGGGGGCGGCAAGATAAGGGCGGGAGAGCGGCTGCTTCAATTGTTCACTCCGCATCGCGTGCGGCCCGAATTGTTCGAGTTTATCAACACTCCCGTGAATCTCGAGATCTGTCGTCTTGCGCCCAAGCGCTGGAACCTGGGGCGCTGGGTCGAATCAATCGCTGAAGCTGTCGTCACCGGAGCGACGTACTCGACCGGCTTTCCATTGAACTCTGAAGAGTCGTGTAACGATATCGGCCAGGTCTATCACGGACCTGTAATTCTGATCACCGACGCACTTTCCTACAGCACAACGGACATTTTTGCAGCCGGTTTCCAGGACAACGAGGTTGGCAAGATTCTCGGCACGAGCGACAACACCGGGGCCGGTGGCGCGAATGTGTGGTGGTACGAAGACCTGGTGAATGCGGTGGGCAAGAATTCCAGGTCCCCGTTCAAACCGCTACCGAAAGGAGCGGACTTGCTGGTCGCTATACGCCGAAGCATCCGAGTAGGCCGGCATGCCGGGCGACCACTTGAAGAGTTGGGGATTGCTCCCGACCATCGTCATTACATGACGATACGAGACGTGCTAAAGAGAAACGACGACCTGATCAGAAAAGCAGTACGGATATTGGAGAAAAGGCCAATCTACTCTTTGTCGATTGATCCTGATAGGCGAAGGGGAGACTCGAGAGGGGTAATCGTAAGCGCAGGATCGAAGGTTCGATCGGGCGACAGCATCAAGAATATCGCGCGCTTGGATGTTTATCTGAACGGGCGACCTTTCAGGACCCTTGACACAGAATCAGGCGCGGTCCGAGCGAGATTGGCGAATCTCCCAAGCCTTGAGGACAAGGCTGAGCTTCTGGTGCAGGCCTATGATGGGGCGAAGAATCTTGTGGCAGCTCGACGGCGCTGGCTGTGAACGGGCCTAATGATTAGGACAGCGCCCCTTTGACACAAGAATTGACACCGCCGCGAGGTTCCCGATAGTCTCTTCACTAGTTGAGAGCGCCCGTAGCTCAATTGGATAGAGCACCAGACTTCGGATCTGGGGGTTACAGGTTCAAGTCCTGTCGGGCGTATTTTGTGCAGTCAGTTCGGAAATGGAGCGAGCTACGCAGGTTTTGCCTCACGCCCAGACTTTTCCCTGGTTTCGTTGAGTCTCTTGAAGTACTTGAGAAAGCTCTCCCTTTCGTCCGACGAAAAACAGAGAAACTCATTGAGAATCTCCGGCAACTCGGGGACCAAGACCGCCTTCTGCATAATCTCCAGAATCAACGCGAGGTCCGCCGGTTTGTTTTTCTGACTCTCGATGATGGACTCAGGCGTGCCGCAAGCAACGTGAAATAACTCGTCCCGGTCAACGCCGAGCCCTTCGGCTAGGGCCGCGAGCTTCTCCGCTGACAAGTTGTGGGCCCGTCCAATCTTGATGCTGGCAACATAGGAGTCGGTTATCTTGCCGCCCGACAGTCGTTGAACGTCCCTATTAGTCAAGCCCTTGAGCTTGGTTATGCGCCGCACGTAGTCTCGCAGGTTCTCTTGAGACATAAATGCCCTTCCCTGGTTTGAATATTTTCACACAGTTTGAAAATATTCCTTGACATCCTACTGAGCCTAGGCTTAAGATTCGCCTGTCGAATTATATTCCGACTGTCGGAATATAAACACGCAATGGCTAGGCGTTGTCAAGTCGTTGCTCGACATTGATACGATTTTTCTCCTTTAGCGGCCTAAGAGAGGGTGCGCTTCCCGACCCGGAGCAACACCCAGGAATCCGAATCGCGCGGCGCACTCTCTCTCTTTTTTCACCGTTAATTCAATCCACAGAATTATTCGGGAACATCTGCTTGCCAACCGCGCCTTGGAAAAATCCGAAGCCCCAGAAGCAGCTCGCAACGAAATAAATCGGCGAGATCAGCAGGAACAGCAAGAACGTCCGCCAGTCGGTCTTCGCAAGCCAGCCCGCCGCTCTGACCAGTCTCATGATCGGCATCAGCAGGATCAGCATCGGATAGCGCAGCAGCACGTCTCCGGGAAGCCCGCCTCGTCTTCGCGCCTCCGCTGAACACCGGCCAAGGCTAATCTGATAAGACAGGACTTCGCGCCACCCGGTTCGATTGAGATGTGTAACCTCGATTGCCGGATCAAATAGTATGAGCTCGCCTGACTTGAACATTTTCCAATTGAAAAGCACGTCCTCGGCCAGCCACATGTCGTCGTCGAAACAACCATAGTCTTCGAGCGCCTCGCGACGGTAGGTCACGTTAGCGGTAGGAACGGTATTCACAAGTCTCATTGGCGCAGTGGGCATGAACTGTCTGAACTCCAGCAAGTATCCGGTCGAACCGCTCAGACTCGTTGGCGTACCGTTTCGCAGCGAGCCTCCGACGGCAGCGTAATGCGACTCACCGTGCCGCGCGATCATGCGTTCAATCAGGTCCGGGCGAGCTATGCAGTCCGAATCGATCATCAAGCAAAAGGGCGCTTGTGTTGATCGAACTCCGACATTGCGCGCAGCGCCGGCAAAGGTGCGCTTCTCGAGATGGATGAGCCTGACCGATGGGAACTCGTGCTCAACAATCTTCGGAGTTTTGTCCGACGAGCTGTCTACGACGGTGATGTCAAATGCAATTGAAGTGTTCTGGTTGATCAAGGCCTCGAGACACAGACGTATTGTTTGCTCCGAGTTGTAGCACGGTATGATGACCGAAACGATTGGATCACCACTGAAATCAAGCTTCATCGATTACCCCTAACAAGAAGCCGTAAGACCAAAACGCCGCAGCGATCAGGTATGTCGGCCATACAATCGCAAAAAGCAAAAGCGACATCCTGTCGTAAGTCGCCAGCCAGATTACTGCCCGCATCAACCGAACGAATGGCATCAACGCAACCAGAAACGGATACCTGACTAGCCAAGTCCCGCCTCGAAATCCAAGGCCATTTCCTCGCTTGCGAGCGGCGACTGATGTCCTGCCCAGGCTGACCTGATACGAAAAGACATTGGACCACCCGGTGCGGTTCAAGTGAGTGACTTGTATGTCGGGATCGAAAAGCAAGTCCTCGCCGGCGGCGTTTAACTTCCAATTGAACAACAGATCTTCGGTCAGCGACAGGTCCTCGTCGAAGTATCCGTAGCGCTCAAATGCCTCGCGGCGATATGCGGCGTTGCCAGTCGGCACGTTAGACACGAGCCGCGCCGGCGTGCTGGGCATCAACTCCTTGAACTCAATGAGATATCCTATCCAACCGCTAAGACTGCGTGGTGTGCCATTTCGAACCGAACCACCGACAGCAACATAATGCCGCTCGCGATGCCGAGCCATCATTCGCTCGATAAGGTCTGGTTGTGCTATGCAGTCCGAATCGATCATCAGACAGAAAGGCGCTCTTGTCGCTTGCACGCCAACATTTCGCGCAGCGCCGGCAAAGGTGCGCTTCTCCAGATGGATGAGCCGCACCGAGGGGTACTCTTGTTCTACAATCTGCCGAGTGTCGTCCGTCGAGCTGTCTACCACGACAATCTCATAAACAATCTGTGTGCGCTGGGCGAGTAACGCATCCAGACACGCGTGTATCGTCCGCTCCGAGTTGTAGCAAGGCACTATGACAGATACGATAGGTTCGGTTGGCGGCATCAGCTGAGATTCAGATGTATATCCTCTGAGCTCGCATTTGAGCAAGATTGACAGACATCGATACCTCCAATAGTTTCAACACCAACAGTGCGAGACCAGTTCCCAACGCAAACGCTTTCGACGCGCATAAGGGCGAAATTGGCGTCGCTGATCTGGCGTTTGTTAACTCGTTACGGCCGCATCAAGTATCGATACTTGCTGCCGGTCTATCGTTTATTTGGCCTTCTGCCCGGTCAGCGCAAAGCGGGTGGAACCTCGAAGCCGGGTGTAACAATGCGCGGCGCCAAAGCCCTGGTCAATGTCTTGGAGCGCCCGTTTCACTTTACTCAATTGAGTGCCGTTGTAGCGCGGGTGAGAAACAGCAAAGGCGCGGTCATCTTTCTACCTTCTGTTGGCTGGGAGATCGCCAACACTCAGCGAACCCACCATTTGGCGCGTGAGTTCGTTCGGCAGGGTTATGTCGCGGTTTTTGACAGCAGTAACTCTTACGATGATGTTAACGGGTTCAAAGAGGTCGAGCCGAATCTTTTTCTCTTTCGCGGCCCCGATAATGTTTTGCCTGAGATAGTCGATCCGATCTTGTGGACGCTTCCCTATAACTTCGACAGGCGAGATGCGTATGTCAATGTAACACGGACGGTTTACGACTGGATCGATGAATTCGAGGTGTTTAACTTTGAGCGCACATTTCTCGAGAAAAATCACAAGCGTGCGCTTGAAGAGGCGACCCTTGTTGTGAGCGTCGCGCGAAGACTGCACGAAAGGGCTTCGCAGACGCGGCCCGACGCGCTTTACCTTCCTAACGGAGTCGAGTACGAGCGCTTCGCCGACGATTCGGTACCTCTGCCGGTTGATTCTGACATTGATCGTTTGCGGCGAAACGAGGGACCGATTGCCGGATACTACGGCGCGATGTCCGAGTGGTTCGATTACGATTTGCTGGATGCAGTTGCTGAATCGAGACCGGACTGGAGCTTTTTGCTGATCGGGCCCATGTACGACGACAGCCTTCGCGAGCGGGGACGCTCGATGCTCAAGCGCACGAACCTGCGTTGGCTTGGACCGCGCGAATATGAGGAACTCCCCGGATACCTTCGGCTATTCGATGTGGCAATGATCCCTTTCTTGATCAACGACATCACACAAGCAACGTCGCCGCTCAAGCTGTACGAGTATTTTGCGGGCGCCAAGCCTGTCATAGCCACGCCGATGACCGAATGTCAGGCTTTCCCTGAGGTGCTGATCGCGCGCGACTCGGAGGAATTTTCTCGCGCGCTTGACACCGCGAAGGCGCGAACCGCCGACAATGCTTTTCGAGAGCGGTTACGGCAGCTCGGGCGCGAGAACTCCTGGTCCGCGCGAGTCAAATCAGTCGTGGAGCATCTTCGAGACAAATAGGCAAATCTAAGCCGCTTGCTCGATTATTTCGACGATCGTGCACGCCGAGCTGTTTGAGGCGAGAATGTTCTTTGCGAAAATGGGGCCCAGGCCAGCGGTGAAGTAGGCTACAATCTGATCCGCAAGGGCTTGAGGATCTGCCGGCGGGCAGAGCAACCCGTTGACATTTTCTATCACGGCTTCCGAGAGCCCCCCGGTTCTAGACGCAATGACCGGCAGGCCGTTTGAGAGGGCAATCCGAGCCACGGCGCTTTGAGTCGCGCTGCGGTACGGCAGGACTAATACATCAGCCCGCTCGAAAATGCCAGGCACTTCTTCATTCGGAACGTATCGGTTTTCAATATGCACGCTGCGCTCAATGCCATGCTCGCTAACAAGCCGGCGGTAATTTTCGATCGAATCGTAGAACTCTCCGACCACTGTCAGGTTGCAATCAATCCTTGATAAGACCTCTGGCATTGCGGCGAGCAGCACATCCAAGCCTTTGTACTTTCGCACCTTTCCAAAGAAAAGAATGTTGCGTCCACTCCGGTCTGGGTTGTTGTTGGAATAGAACTCTTTCAGCACCGGCAGCGGCGAAACGCTGACTGACCTATCTGGAAGTATTGCCGATAATTCTTCACGATCTTTCGCAGAGTGCGTAATCAGGTGATCCGCAGGCGACAGAGCAAACGCGAGCAGGAGGCGATCGAGCGGGGTGCCTTCGTGGGGAAAAACGTTGTGACACTCGATAACGCACTTTAAGCGGGACTTTCGAAACGCTCTGACGAGCGTGCCGACGACCGGCGCAAAGAAGGGCTGCCACCACTGGAAGACGATGGCGTCAGGGGAAAAGGACTTGATGCGTTTGAATGCGCGTATCCAGGTCAAGGGATTCAGTGGGGCCAGGATCGGTAGTGCGTCAGCATCCAGCCTCAAGCGACTGACGTCGTACTCGGTGGTGCCTGGAAAGAATATGCGGGGATAGAGCTTGCGGAACGAAACAACTTGCACATTGTGACCGCGTGCCAACAGTTGTTGCCGGAGCCAATAGACGTGATGAGCAATACCGCCTCTGAGCGGCCACGCAGGTCCGACGATGCTGATTCTCATTCGGCGCTTCTGCTCCGACCTAGTCCGATTGTCCGCTCGTCATCGGCGAAACTCAGCTCTTCTTCGTCACTCGATTCGACTATCGAGTAATCGCTCTCGCGCCTATATGAGAAAGCGATCATTTCCGCCAGAAGTCCGAACAGAATCAGTTGAACACCAACTATCAAGAGCAGTATTCCGATTATTAGCAGCGGGCGATTGCTCAGCCATTCCTGAAACAACACCCGCATAGCTATCAAGTACAAGTCTATGGCCGAGCCGGTACCCGCCAGCAGCAGCCCCATCAACCCGAAGAAATGGAGCGGCTTGTTGGTGTAGCGGGTCATCAGGATTACCGTAAGCAGGCTGAAGAAGCCGCCGAGCACGCGTTCCATTCCGTAACGAGAATTCCCATGACGTCGTGGGGCGTGGTCGATCTTGACCTCGCCGAGTCTAAATCCTCGATAAGAGGCCAGCACGGGAATGTAGCGATGGCGCTCGCCATAGACCATCACCTCATGCAGAACCTCTCGCCGATAACACTTGAATCCGCAATTGATATCGTGCAAGCGCACGCCGGTAAAAAAAGAGGTTACTGCGTTGTAGACCCTCGAGGCGATTCGTCGGGTCAATCGGTCGCGTCGGCGGTGGCGCCAGCCAGAAACCAGGTCGTAGCCCTCATCCAGCTTCTTGAGAAGCAACGGTAATTGCTCTGGAATATCCTGAAGATCCGCATCCATTGTCGCGATGACTTCATATCGCGCAACGCGGAAGCCCGCGGCGAGCGCCGCCGACTTGCCGAAGTTTCTACGAAACCGAATGTATCTGACTGATCGGTTGAGAGCCTTGAACTCTCGGAGCTTTTTAACCGATCTATCTTCACTTCCGTCGTCCACAAAAATAATCTCATAACGCGGCGCCAACTCGGCGAGCACGTTCGTGAGGCGTTGATACAGCTCATCAAGCGAGTCGCGCTCATTGAACAACGGCACGACCACAGAAATCCCCGCCGAGCCCCCGTTCAGCAAATTGTCGCGCTCAGGTTTCATTTTTCTATTATTGGGCAATTGCGCGCAGGGTTGCGCTTTGGATAAGATATAACGGCTGCGGGCCGTTGACAAACATATTTTTGACAGCGGCCACTTCCGAGGATCCGCAGGGATTACGCAGATGCCGCAGAGAATCTCAAATCACGACCTTAGGTGTGCCATCTGTGTGATTGCGGTTTGGGAATGACTGTGCGTGCCCGATAAGGTTATCGATGGTTAGTGTAGCCGCCGGCAGAAAGAAAACGAAGCGTTCAGTTGTGGCGGCAAAGCCAGTGCCGACGCTTGTCGCGCGCCTGCAAAACAAATCGGTTTACATCGCTGTCGCGGCGCTGTTGATTGTGGTGGGGCTCTGTTACGTCAACGCGCTTTCGAATGGTTTTGTCTTTGACGATCACGGTCACGTGTTGGAAGACAAATCGTTTCGTAGCCTCGCGAATGTCCCGAAAATTCTTGTAGCCTCGTATCGCCCGCTCAGAGACGTAACCTACGCCATTGATTTCGCGATCTGGGGCGAGCGGGCGGTTGGGTTTCATTTGACGAGCGTTTTGTTGCATCTGGCCAACACGTTGCTCGTCTTCGTTCTGATTCGCAAAATGACCCGTGAGACGATGGTGGCGTGCTTTGCCGCATTCATCTTCGCGGTTCAACCGGTACAAGTCGATTCCGTAACTTATATTTCAGGCAGGCGCGACGTTCTTTTCAGCCTCTTCTTTCTCGCGAGTTTTCTCTGCTACTTGGCGTACCGGCGGGTTGTTCGCGACCGCGCTGGTCGCCGGTATCGGCTGCGGTCGTTGTTCTATTTTGGGCTCTTCGGATTTTTCTGGGGACTGAGCTTGCTGTCGAAGGAGATGGCGGCGAGCATGCCGCTGTTTATCTTCGTTTGGAATTTCTGTGACGCATGGAACCCCAAAGGCGAGTCGTGGCCGCGCCGCTTCTTTGGCGCCGTAAAAAAAACGTTGGCGAGAGATAAATGGCTTTATCTCGCCCTTTGCGTGGTTGCACCTGTGTATATCTGGTATCAGGTTTTCTACAAGGGTGGCTCAGCGCGGGCAAGCATTTCCGGCTTCGAGTACTGGGGCGGAAGCTTCTACACGAACCTACTCACGTCGATCCGCGTGCACGCCTGGTATCTGAAGCAATTGGTCGTGCCGACACCGATCGTGCAATATCAGGGCGCTTTCGACATCGCCACAACTCTCTTTGCGTGGAAAGTGATCCTGGCGATCATGGTCGTGGGCGCGACTGTGGCGGGCGGATTCGTACTTCTGAATAAAGATAAGCTGATGGCCTTCGCAGTGCTTTCGTTCTTTGCGCTGCTGGTGCCCGTAGCCCAGATCATTCCGCATCAGGAGTTGCTGGCCGACCACTATCTTTATCTCCCAATGATGTGCTTCGGATTGTTTGCTGCGTTGCTCGCGCGCAGAGTAGCCGACAGGGGAAACATGGCAAAGCGCGTGACCTGTGGCGTGGCTGCCGGTATGTTAATTGTGTTTGCGGTCATGACCAGTATGCGCAATACGGTTTATAAAGACGACCTCTCCCTCTGGAAGACAAATTATAAAGAGGTGCCAAATTCAGTGCGGGCAGTGTCGTCGCTCGCTGGACATTATGCGACGAGTTACCCGGCTAGAGGTGCTGAGCTTTACAAACAATGCATAGAGCTGGATCCGTCCTATGCGCCGGCTTATGTCAGCTTGGCGCTGCTTTATAAGTCGAGAGAAAAGGCTCGCGAGGCGGAAGAACTCATCCAGCAAGGACTCACTCTGCCAGATTCTCGGGTCATATCTCCCGGTTATGAGAATCCGAACAGGTTTCGCTCCGAGCTTACAACGGCGCTGGCCATATCAAAAGGATTCCAGGGATATCAGGAAGAAGCAGAACAGCTACTGCTGAAGGCCATCACCTTATACCCGGTCAACTCGCAGCCCTATGGGCTGCTTGCGGCTTATTACCACGCGGTAAATCCTCCAAAAGAGACGGAAATGCTCAAGAGACAGAGTGCAGTTTTCCCCAACGACTTTTACGCCCTTCAGAGTCTATCCTCTCGGTTGATTGAATATAAACAGTACGATGAGGCCTTACGATACCTTAACAGAATGATTGGTATTGACCCCAACGACTTCTACGCTAATTACCAGTTGGGCCAGATTTACAGAACAAAGCACGATTGCACAACAGCTCGCAGATATCTGCTGATCGCGAACTCCAATGCTGCCTCGACAGACGATCAGAAGGCCATCCAGGACGCGCTGAAGGTGCTTCAACAGGAATGCGGAGGTTCCTAAATCAAAGACGGAATGGGTCTCGCTGACAGCTCAACAACAGTATGCGCGACTGAGCCGCTTTATCATTTGCCGGTAAAGCCTCTGGTCACGATCGAAGCTCGCAGGTCGTGGGTGCCGCTCAATCTTCGCGATCTGTGGGCGCACCGCGAGCTGCTTTATTTTTTGATGTGGCGAGACATCAAGGTGCGCTATAAACAAACCACTTTGGGGGCCGCGTGGGCGATCATTCAGCCGCTTGTAACGATGATCATCTTCACTTTTTTCTTCGGGAAGCTGGCGCGCGTGCCAACCGAAGGCGTGCCCAGCCCGATATTTTTTTACTCAGCGGTTTTGCTTTGGACCTTTTTTTCTAACGGGGTTACGAGCGGCGCAAATAGCCTGATCGGTAACAGCAACTTGATTACAAAAGTGTACTTTCCACGCCTGATTATTCCGTCTGCGGCGGTGGCGGCAGGACTGCTGGATTTCGCAATCGCGTCCGTTCTGCTGATCGGGCTGCTGGCCTATTATGGCTTTTCAGTAACGTGGAGCTACTTGATGCTTGTTCCGCTCATCTTTCTGACAACGCTGCTGGCGCTTGGCGTGGGCATATGGTTTTCCGCTCTGAACGTCAAGTATCGAGATGTGCGATACGCGTTGCCTTTCCTCGTACAGATATGGTTCTTCGTTTCGCCGATCATATATCCATCTAGCCTGGTGCCCGAAGAATGGCGATGGCTCCCGGCGCTCAATCCGCTTGTGGGGATAATCGAGTCCTTTCGTGCGTCGTTGTTCGGACGGCCGCTCCCCTGGCTTTCGCTTGCTTATTCAACCGGATTTACTCTGGTGATGCTCGTGTATTCGTCCTTCATGTTTCGAAGAATGGAGCGAAGCTTCGCGGAATTAATCTGATGAAGCCAATCATCAACGTCGAAAGCATCAGCAAGAAGTTTCGCATAACTCCCGGCGAATCCCCCTCGGTGCGTTACGAGACGCTGCGTGAGTCGCTGGTCAAGCTCGCTCGCGCGCCCTTCGTTTGGAACCGGCCCAACGGAAGTAGAGAAACAATCTGGGCGCTCAAAGATGTCAGCTTCGAGGTGATGCCCGGTGAAGTGCTGGGCATTATCGGTCGGAATGGCGCAGGAAAGTCGACGCTGCTCAAGGTGCTCTCGCGGATCATCGAGCCGACCAGCGGTCGCGTCGAGTTGTACGGACGAATAGCAAGTCTTATCGAAGTAGGCACCGGGTTTCACCCCGACTTGAGCGGCCGCGAGAACGTCTATTTGAACGGCGCGATACTCGGAATGAAGCATCGCGAGATAGACCAAAGGTTTGATGAGATTGTCGCATTCGCGGAAGTCGAGAGATTCATCGACACCGCGGTCAAGCATTATTCGAGCGGAATGTACCTGCGTCTCGCCTTCGCGGTAGCCGCGCATCTGGATCCCGAGATCCTGATTGTCGACGAGGTCCTTGCAGTCGGCGACGCGAGTTTTCAAAAAAAATGTTTTGGCAAGATGGATGATGTAACTCAGAGCGGGAGGACCGTGTTGCTCGTTAGCCACAGTCTCGGGATGATTACCAAACACTGTCAGCGAGCGATCCTGTTGGACGGTGGCAGGATCGTCAGAACCGGTCTGGCGGAAGAAGTAGTGGCTCATTACGACGCGATGGTGAACGCTCAGGCGGAGCTCTGATGCGAAGAGGCCACCGAAGATTTCGCCAGCGCTATTCGGCTTTGATTTAATCTGAACCTGATGTAGAATTGTCGCTGTCCCAGGGACGCGCCTGACGCGCCTGGCGAATTTAATAATCCGTAGCCATAATAAATGCCCAGTCGAGAGATTTTGCAGCTCGGTAATCCTCTGCTTTGGACAAAGTCCGTCGAGGTCTCGGACGTTCAATCGACGGAAACCAAAAGTGTGACGAAAGACCTCAGCGAGACGCTCGCCGCGTTCCGCGAGGCTTCGGGCTACGGCAGAGGGATTGCCGCTCCCCAGATCGGCGTACTCAAGCGGATAATCTTCATTCGCATGCAGCCGTCGGGATTCTGTGGTCCGCTAATAAACCCTGAGATTGTTTGGGCAAGCACGGACCGCATTGAGTTGTGGGACGATTGTTTTAGCTTTCCCGATCTGATGGTGCGGGTTTCGCGAGCCGCGCAGATCCGTGCCGACTATCTCGATGATAGGGGCGTCAAGCGAAGCATCGACGCTGAAGGTGACCTGTCGGAGTTGCTTCAGCACGAGATCGATCATATTGACGGGATACTGGCTGTGCAGCGGGCGGTCTCGCCGCAAGCATTTGCGACTCGAACGGAGTGGGAGCGCATTCTGAAGCATAAAAGTGATTCTGTAGCTCGCGGAGGACTGTAAACGGAGAACTTTTTCAGACTTTTGGTGACTGCCAGAAGTCTGAACTGCGGATCGAGTCTGATCCAATTCTTGCCAAGCGAGGTGATCGCGCTCGATGCAGGTTCTTCTGGCGCAGGTCACCTGAAGTTGAGCTTGGAGTCGCGCCACAAAGAGAATTGGCGACCTGTGGCCACTGGCGGTTCCCACCGACCGCCGGTCATTTCAAGGAGGATACAACCCTATGGCAACGATTGATCGCGACCAAGCGGCCCATCTCTTGAGGAGGATGGGCTTCGGCGGGCCGCCAGAAGACATAGATGACCTGGTGTCGCGCGGGTCTCGTGAAGCGGCAGTCGACTTTCTAATCAATTACGAAAGCATAAACAATCAGGCGATGGAGGATGTGCTCGACCGTAGTTTCAACTGGACTCCTCCGCTGGACAACACCAAGATCAACCAAAACGAGATTCGCCGGCGTTGGTTCGTCAGGATGATCCTGAGCAAGCGCCAGTTCGAAGAGAAGATGACTCTTTTCTGGCACAACCACTTCGCCACCGCAATCTCCAAAGTAAATAACGAAGTCTACATGCAGGTCCAAAACGATACGCTGCGCAAGTATGCGCTCGGCCGGTTTGACGACCTGCTGCTGAGGGTTGCGCAGGACCCGGCAATGCTCGTCTGGTTGGATACTTTGCAGAACGTTAAGGGGAAGACAAACGAAAACTTCGCGCGTGAGCTTCAAGAGCTGTTCACGATGGGCATCTTTGATGTGGTCACCGGTGAGAAAAACTACACGGAAGACGACATCAAGGAAATCGCGCGGGCATTCACCGGATGGAACTTCGTCCGGCCGAACGCGAACCAACCGTTTGTCTACGCGTTCCGGCGGAATGACGCTAATCACGATGCGGGGAGCAAGACGATTTATTCGGGAACGCCGTTTCAGACAACCGGCAACCTCGATGGAACTGACGTGATCGACGTCATTGCCCGGCGACCGGCAACGCCGCGATACCTGGTCAAGAAGCTGTTCGAGTTCTTTGTCTATCCGCTCGATCTTGACAGTAGCGCGGACAGAGCGACAGCCGACCGATTCGCCAAAGTCTATCTGGACAACAACCATTCGATTAAAGAACTCGCTCGGGCGATCTTTACATCGGACGAGTTCTTCAGCGATCGCGCGTTCTATGCGCTGGTCAAGACCCCGGTCGAGTTCGTGGTGGAGCCAATAAGAATGCTTGGAGCGCAGTTCAATCCAGGAGGCCCGACGGAGGGACGCGATAACAGCCAGTACGCTCGGTCCGCGCAACTTGGCATGGATGTGTTCAACCCGCCTGATGTCTCTGGGTGGGACCTAAACGTCGGCTTCATCAACACTGCGCTTATGTTGGCTCGGTACAACGTTGCGAATACGTTCGCGACCACCAGGCCCGCTAACGTGTCCGCGCCCGGTGCGGGCGTCACGCTCGACCAGCTTAAGAAGTACACCAGGGTTAGCGCCAAGAAGACCGTTAACAACTTCCTGTCGGTGTTGAACGTCAGCACCGACAAGCAGACGCAGATCGCCCTCCGGAACTATCTCGGAAAGGACGACGCCGGCAATCCTGTGACGTGGGACCCGTCGACCGACGCGGTCGTCGACAAGAAGATTCGGGGCCTGATGCACCTGATCATGAGCCTGCCCGA
>DASXSR010000141.1:0-5107 GCA_036505875.1 Blastocatellia bacterium
GCGCGGTGCTGATCGGGCTCGCATCCCAGGCGTAGGCTGCATCGCCCCGAGCTTTCTCCAGCGCTGCTCGGCTCGCCGTCGCCAGCTTAGCGCCGCGAGCTTCGAACGCGCGCTTTCGATCATCGGTGATTAGTCGCTTCACGGCCTCAATCAGCGACGGCAGAGTCGCTTCGCCATCGGCGGCACTTGCCACGTCGACTTCAAGAAAGCGCTGGAAGTTTTGGAAGTTGCTCTTAATGTAAAGGTCACCGACGCCGATGCTTATGGTCTTCACGCCCGCTTTAGTGGCGGGCCGCGAGGCCTTGTACAACTGATCTCGAAGCGCATTGACCGTGCCCCAAAAGTCTATGAGCTCGAGCCCAACGATCACGTCGGCGGCGGCAACCGTCGCGCGACTCCGCGATGACTGATTGAGCGGATGGCGCGAGGGGAAATTCATTCGGCCTGCTTGATCGATAACCGCGGCTTGAAGCGTCTCGGCAAGCTCGACAAGACGTTTCATGCCGACTTCAGTGCGCGCGAGACGATCGGCAACAAGCACCGGATTCTCAGCCGTCACTAGCAGCCGAGCTACTTCGGCAACGGCGTTCTCTTCCCCTTGCGGCGGCGTCGCTAATGTCAGCTTCGGGATATGTGGCTTCTCCGGTTCTGTAATCGGTCTCTCTTGAAGCTCGCTGTCCGCAACCAACAACACCGGCGACATCGGCGGCGTCATCGCAATCTTGTATGCGCGCACTGCCGACTCCGCAAAGTGTCCGAGCGAAACCGGCATATCATCCCACTTAACGCAGTCGCGAACCATCGCCGCAGCATCCTGAACCGAGTGGGACCACTCCGCGCCTGGCCTCCGCTGCGTGGCATCGAGCGTGTTGCCCACAAAGACGAACACCGGCGCGCGATCGCAATACGCATTGTAAATAGCCATCGAAGCGTGCTGCAGCCCGACCATACTGTGCACGAAGACGCCGATCGGTTTGCCTTCGATCTTGGCGTAACCGTGCGCCATCGCTACGGCTGATTCTTCGTGGCAGCAGGTGATCAACTCGGGATTGTTGTTACTTCCATAATTCACCACTGACTCGTGCAATCCACGGAAACTGGATCCCGGATTTGCGCAGATGAATTCAAAGCCAAGCGACTTGATGACGTCTACCATGAAGTCCGAGCCGCTGTGCTCGGTGGTCAACGCCGGGAGCTCCTGGGGCGCAGCCCCTTCGCCCAGGGCCGACATCACCGGCGCAGCGTCGGGCCGCTGAGACGGAGACGCAAGCAGACTGTCCGCGTCCAACGACGGAGACAGCGTTGCGGCTCCAACTACAGCGGCCCCCTTCAGGAAGTCGCGACGATTAGCCATTAGCTAACTCAGAGCACGAGAAGCAGGCGAGGACGCCTGCGCTCCCAGAGCCTAAAAGATGAACTTGAATCCGAACTGGATCTGGCGAGAAGTCGTCGTCGTCCTCGAAATTGCTCCGGAGGCGACGAGGTTTCCGTTCGCGTCGAAGATCCGCCGGTTGTTCACGTTCGGTGTAGCGAAGTTTGGATGGTTGAGCATATTGAAGAACTCAGCTCGGAACTGAAACTCCTTCTGCTCGGTGATACGAAAGTGCTTGTTGACCAGGAAATCGACCGTTGAAAGCCCTGGCCCGATCAACGTGTTTCTTCCTAGATTGCCAAACGTCCCCAGCGGCTGCGGCACAAACGCGCACGGATCAAACCAATGAGTGACTGTCCCCACTGCCGTACCGGCAGGAATAGTTACTGCAGAAGTGCCCGTCCCGAACGTGCAACCGATCGAAACACCGTGCGTTGGATTCGTGCTTGCGCCAGTGGCCACGTTAGGTCGGTCGGCGAAGTTCGCACCCGAGAGCTGGCTCTGGGAACGATTCGAGGAGTTCTCCACCGTGAACGGCACGCCGGTCGAGAAGGAGCCTATTCCCCCGATCTCCCAGCCGTGGACGAACTGTCGCGGCGCTCCGCGAAGCTCCTTGCCGAACGGGAACTCATAAAGCACGTTGATGACCCCGTTGTGGCGAATATCAAAGTTCGAGAGACCCTTCTCCGCGAAAATGCTGTCCGGATTCTGGATCCCGACCGCTGCGTTGTCGGCCTCTTCACTGAACAAGCCACCGCTCATGTCCAGCGACTTGCTCCAGGTGTAAGCTCCCTGAATTTGGAGTCCTGCTGAGAAGCGGCGGACGACCGATACTTGTAGCGAGTCATACCAGGAAAGTCCAGCCAGTCGCCGCGTCTGTAATTCTCCCCACGCTGGATTTCTCTTCGGAGCGCCCTTCGGAATGCACAGCGTTCCAGCCGGAAGAATCGGGTTCGTAGCGCTGACCGCCCCAGAGTTACAAGGCACGCCTCCGGCCAACACCTTCGGAATTGGAGTGTTGCCGTCGAACCTCTCGATGATGTGTCTTCCCCGCGATCCAACATACGCGACGGAGGCGACCAGATTGTTAGCGATCTGTCGCTGCACAGTCAGGCTGTACTGATAGGTGTACGGGGTTTGATAGTCGTCGAACACGACGTTTTGAAGCGTGAACTGCGGCGAAAGCTGCGCGGCCTGCAGAGGATGCGGGAACGGCGCATTGGGCGAGCTCAGAGTCACGGTCAACCATCCGGTCCTCAGGTCGGGATTGGGATTGCGATCGAACAGGTTGAGGAACTGGTTCAGCAGGATTTGATCGTAGTAGATGCCCACTCCACCACGGATGCTCGTCTTCCCGTTACCCTGCGGGTCCCAAGCGAATCCTAATCGCGGCGCAAAGTTTTTGTGGTTTCCCGCAAACGGTTGCGTAATCTGTAACGCCTTCTGCGACGGATCAGTCAGAAACGACATTCTACCGTTCACTTCGGTCGGTACGGTTGTCAGCTCGTAACGCAATCCTAAGTTCAGCGTCAGCCGACGCGAAACCCGCCAGTCGTCTTGGAGGTATCCGGCAAACAATGTCGCCCGGATGCCTCGATTGGGTTCGCTTCCAGGAAAAGGCACTTGCACCGAATCAGCCTTGGCTTGCAAGAAGTTTGCGAGCGAGCTGAATTGATAGTCGCCGCCGATCCGGTTGAAGTTGGCGGTGTTCCACTGAAATCGTTCGATGAACACGCCTGTCTTCAACGCATGTGGGCCGCGCGTTATGCTGAGATCGTCCGAAGGCTGAAACGAATTCATTCGGAAGAAACGGGGATCATTGATTGTCGCCCCTATCGGAGAAAGCCCGCCCTTCACAGTGATCCTGCCGAACGGCTGCCCTGGAATGAACGCCAAAGAATCCGGCACGTCCGCCTGATTAAACAGATTAACCAACGTTACCGAGCGGTTGAATCCAAACCGCACTTGATTCAAAACGGTCGGCGAGATTATCCGCATCGCCTGCAATGTAACATACTGATTGCGATGTGTTTCGTCTTCAGCGAACAACCCCAGAATATGGTCCGCCGCGTCCTGTCGCAACTTGCTGCTATTGTCGATCGTGTACCGGGCAAAGAAAGAATCCTTCTCATTGGGATTCCAGTCGGCACGGCCGGTTACGTAGTCCACACGCGATGGCTGCTGCTGGCTGAACTGGAGGTTCGCGACGCCCGGGCTCGCCAGAACGTTAGGGCCATTTGCAGCAGGTATCAAATTCAGGTAAGGCTTCACCGCATCGTTGACTGTAATGTTCGTAACCGCGCCCGTGACTCGATTGATGATCCTTCCATTTCGCGCATCTGCATCGGGAACGAAGGCGAACTTGGTGACGCCCAGATCTTCCCGTAACCCTTCGTAGTTGGCGAAGAAGAAGAGTCGGTCACGCCGAATCGGTCCGCCTATGGACCCTCCGAATTGGTTGCGGCTAAATGAAGGAATCGGCGCGTTCGGGTCGTCGAAGAAGTTCTTGGCGTCGAGCGCCGAGTTGCGCAGAAACTCAAACGCGTCGCCATGAAAACTGTTGGTCCCAGACTGACTGACGGCGTTGATAATTCCCCCCATCGAGCGACCGTACTGGGCCGTTGCGTTATGGGTAATCACCTGGAACTCTCGGATGGACTCTATGCCGAACAGTTGTCCCCCGGCCCCACCTGGCGTGAAGTTTTGGGAATCATTCATGTCGGTGCCGTCCAGCATGAAGACGTTTGAGGTCAGGCGCGCGCCCCCGACAGAGAACTTCGTCCCGCGTCCCTGGTTAGGACTGCTACCGGCCGCAGTTGCGACGTTGACTCCCGGCTGCAGGTAGATCAACTGATCGAAGCTCCGGCCGTTGAGCGGCAGCGCCCGGATTTTCTCGCTTCCCACCAATTCGGCAAGCGTCGCGTTTGTCGTCTGCACCAATGGCGCTTCGGCTTTCACCTGGATTTGTTCTGTCACCTGTCCAGGACTCAGGGTCAGGTCAATGACGACCTCGCTGCCGACTGTGAGGGTAACCCCGGAGCGAACCAGCTTTTCAAAACCCGGCGCAGTAGCGGACAGTTGATACTCGCCGGGCGGGAGCGCGGCTGCGTAATAGCGGCCCGCATCATCGGCCTGTACCGTCCTGGTTTGACCGGTGCCCATATTGGTTATGGTCACCTGTGCGTTCGCTATCAGTCCTCCTTTCTGGTCTGACACGGTCCCGGAGATGGTCGCGGTCGTCTGAGCGGAAACGACAGCGGCGCCGAGCAAGAGAACGATAGTGGCAAACACTAACCCTCTTATCAATGTGTTCCCGGCTACACGAATGCCAGATCCCTCCTTCTCCAACCGATTTAACATACGTGCCTCCTTGTAGTCCTAAGATTTTGACACACTAAATCCCCTTCGTTTCTTTCTAAATGCGGGAATTAAGCCGCTTAGATATATTTTTAGCGAATAAAGTGACCGCTCAATCTAGCAGGCGGTCTCTAGATCAAACGGGCTGATGTCCAGTTCAAGCATGCGCCTAATCAAGGCGATCTTGACCACGAACAGACGTCGGTTCTTCCGGTGAAGGATTTCTCCCTCGAGTCCCCTCAAGGGTCCCTCCTTGATTATGACTCTTTGTCCCGAAGCGAAAGTCGGGCTCGCGCTGCATTCGATCCTGCTCGCGAGCACCATCTTGATCGCTTCTATCTCAGCCTCGGGAACGGGCACGGGTGCGCTGCGAGCGCG
>DASXSR010000142.1:0-37845 GCA_036505875.1 Blastocatellia bacterium
CGGGGGCATTGACAATACGGTGAAGCTGTGGGATGCGCGCAGCAGGCAGGAAGTGGCGACGCTCAAGGGGCACCCGGGCGATGTTACAACGGTGGCGTTTTCTTCAGACGACAAGATGCTGGCCAGCGGGGGTGATGACAATACGGTGAAGCTGTGGGATGTGCGGAGCGGGCAGGAGGTGGCGACGCTCAAGGGACACCCGGCCACTGTTAATTCGGTGGCGTTTTCATCAGACGGAAAGACAGTAGCCAGCGGGAGTGGAGACAGAACCGTGAAGCTGTGGGATGTGCGGAGCGGGCAGGAAGTGGCGACGCTTAAGGGGCACGCGAGCTCAGTTTGGTCGGTGGCGTTTTCTTCGGACGGCAAGACGCTGGCCAGCGGGTGTGATGACAAAACGGTGAAGCTGTGGTTCGCGGCTACCGATGAAGAAGTCATAGCACAAAGAAACAGGGACAGGTGAAGCGATCCTCGTTCTTTGCACCAGTAGGCTCGAAATTGACGTTGCTAGTTTGAGTAAAGATATACTTGACTCACTAAGAACTCATCATCGGGCGAGGGCTTCAGTCACGCAACGCCTCCCAGGAAGTTCATCGAGGACAATGCACTCGACGTCAAGAATCTTGATATCTGATCCGGCGAGGAAGATTCCCACCGATTAATGACCGACCGCAGATTGCCTAGTCCCGTAATAAACTCGCTTGTATGACAGCACGATTGGGTTGTTTGTTTGCGCTCTCACGTTAGGCGCGCCGGTCGGGCCGCCGGTGTCGACGACATATCCCGGATAGAATGGCGGCGATTGGCCGTTGTCGTAACGCGGGTCCCATTTCCCTTTGTACATATACCCGTGAAATTGTCCGTCGTAGACGCCCAAGTTGTCGTAGTTGGTCGATTGCATTCCGCCTACAAGATTGAAGTTGCCCCTGAAAGGCTTGCCTAGATAATCGAGCACGTCTGAACGAATGCGGCCGCCGAAGGGCCTGCCGTTGGGTCCGGTGACCGGGTTGCCGCTCTCCTCCTTCAGCTCGAAGGCGGCCATCGAAGCGTGGACGGTCAGGTTGTCAGGCGCTCGGCCGTCGCTTGGGATGTTGATATTGCCGCCCGACGCGTAAATTCCCAGGACGTTCTTAGCGTCCGTGTTGATCGGATTTCCAGCCGGATCGACCACCGGAGTCTCGTAGGTCAGGTCGCCGGTCAGCGTGATGCTCCCGCCTTGTACCGGAACTCGTCGATTGCCGGTGGCATAACCTCCCGCCGTGACTGTTACCGCAAAGTCCGAATCGATCGCAGGTATCGGCTGCCCCTTCGCATCGCGGCCCGGACCGTGAAGTGACGCCACGTCGCCGCGAACGTAAAGCGACGCCGCCGAGCGATTTCCTTTCTCCACGATTGAGCGGTCCTTTGGAACCCCTCTCAGCGTGCGAGTGCCGTTGCCGGCGTCGACAGTGGTAGTGCCGGCGTCGATGTCGATAACAATCGTCGTTGTGTGACCGCCTTGCGTAATCCTGATGATCTGCCGGTTACCAGACGGGTCGGCGCTCAACATCACTTCATCGACGCTTCCCATCACGTAGATGCCGCTGCCGGAAAAAGTTTCGCCGTCAGACGGAACATAAACTCCAGGCTCGAGCGTCGGAGTGGTCGAGTTGGGATCATCGGGATCCTTCAGCGAAGTGTTCAGATCACCAGCGAGGCGAAGCGCGCTGTGCAATTCGCCGTCTGTCGGCGGACCCGCGGAGAGCGCGTAGCCGCCGTCGAGCACGGCTCGCGCCTGGTCGAACGCGTTGCCGGTCGGCGGAATCGGTTGAACCCCGCGATCAAATCCTGCCAGAAATTTTGGCGCGACCAGGACTCCTCCAACGACATCCGAGTCAGCGTCAACTGGAGGAGGAGGGGCGCCAGCGCCGTAACGATAGTAACTCGTCGTTCTGTAAGCCTGGGTTACATAACCTCGAAAGCCCGGCGGGTCCGAGCCGTCGGCGACGGTCCAGAATCCGAAGCGTTCGTTGGTGTGCACGCGCCCCGCAAACCTATCCCCCGGTCCGAGGCCTTGATAGATGAACGGCCCTTCGGGATTGTAAGGATCGAAGTGATCGAGAAACAATGCGAACTCAGCGAAGCTGCCCACACGCAGGCCGCCACCCTCGGCTCTGACCAGCAGCTTGAAGTTGAGCACGCCTTCTTCGACCAGCGTGACCGAGCCGTTCAAGCCCGCGATTCCTTCACCAACTGACTGCAGTTGATAGCTGACGGAATACGGCTCGACTTGTCCGAGTCTCGGGTAAAGCGGGCTAATAAGCTTCACGCGATTGGCCGCGTGAGAAGGGTCGATGTCGCCCGCCGGATAAGGAACTTGAATGTCTTTGATCTTGATTGCGGTACGGTACGCGGAGTTATTCGGAAACGTCTCGGTCGTGTTGAAAGCCTGCTCGGCGGCTCTGATGAAGTCACTCGGATTAAGCGTCGCCTGGCCTGGCGTCACGCTCGGCGGATCGGGAAGTGAGCCCATCACGAACTTCTCGTTCCGCAGCAGCCGGTGAAGATTGTTCACGCCGGCTTCAGCTGCGTAGAAGCCGCTGGTCAGGTTCTTGAAGTTCGAAGTGATGTGCTTGTCCGATAGGGCGGTGAAAGTCACCGCCAGCGCGAGCATCAGCATCAACGACATAATCAACATCACGCCAAGCAAAGCCATGCCTCGCTCGTTCGCTTCGCAATGTCTCACTCTCTTCATCATCATCTCTCGAAACCCCGTCATCGCTGGTTCAACCGCTCACCCAATCGCGGAAGCTTGCCGATCCGTCTGGTCTCGTGGTTGTAGCCACCGCGACCCCAGTCGCCGCGGCCGTCGCCGTCTTGACCAGAGCCCGACCCGCCGCCTCCATCCGGACCCCAACTACCCGGATAGCCGCCGCCAGGGCCGCCGCCCGTGCCGTCTCCGCCACCGTCTCCGCTGCCGCCTCCATTTCCGCCCCCACCACCAGTTCCACCACCATCACCGGGAACGCCCGGCGAGCCCGGGCCACCACCGCCGGGAGATGATCCGAACGCGCCACCGGGAACGAGTCTGGGTCGAATTACGCTTGCGAGCGTGACCAGTCGCTCCGCTTGCCGATCGGTCTTGATTTCGGTGCGCGCGGTCATCGTCACCTCGACCGCCGTCGTCTTGTATTGTCGCGAAATGCTCTGATTCTTGACCCAGCGGCCTTCGGCTTCGCCGTCTCTCACTTCGAGATAGCGAAGTTGAAACGCAACAACATTGCGCGAGATTGGAAGCGGCGCTCCTTCGTTGACCGAAAGCGAGAACGTCGGATGCTCGTGATCGCTTTTGTCGACGTAGTAGCGCTTGATCGTGGCAGGACGCATCGTGAACGATCCGTTTTCGTAGATCTCCCCGAAAGGAACTTCGGGTTGAATGCCTCGGTGTTCGACGGGCTCGAAGGTGACGCCGATCGCGCCGGAACGGGTCAACTGAGCAGCTTTCACCTTTACAAAGTCGAACTGGATTGAACCATCCGCGCGTGACGTGCTGACAACAAATTCTTCATCGGGCGTGAGATTGTTGATTACGGCAAGCGGCTCAACGCGAGCAGCCCCAAAGGGTAGAAGCTCGACGTATCGGTCGCCCACCGAGAAATCTCTCGTCCAGGCCGGAATTAACGGAAGCGCTGCTGATGGTAATTTGGACTGCGTATCAGATGAGACAATTGTCACCTCGTCGGTCTTGCCTTCGGGGCCGTCGTAAGAGTAGATCGAGCGAAACCTCGGACCGAGGCCAAGGGCGTTCTCCTTCGATTGCTGGATGTCGCGCGTCAGAAAATCCATCAACAGCCGCGCATTCTGGTCCATCTCCGACACCCCTTGTTCGGTGCGAAAGATGACTTGGCTCTTGCCGAGCAAGGTGAAGACGCCTCCGGCGATCAGCATGAAAACCGCCATCGCGATCATCAGCTCGGTCATCGTGAAGCCATGCTCGTGTAACTTTGTCGCTTGCGTCTCGAGGTTGGTCATTGACTTCCTTCTGCTATTGATTGGTCATCACCGTGTACAGATCGACCAGCTCCGGCGCTTTGCCGGCCGGCGAATTCTCACTTTTCACCCGCACGGCGATGGTCAATCTTCGATCCGCCGGATTCGATTCGCTGCTGGACATAATCACCCAGCGACGCGAATAGGTCACTCGATCATCTCCAAAGGGATTACCCTTGACGATCGTCCCGTCAGGTCTGCGAGTTTCGGCGCTGCCGTTCGCACTCACCACTGTCACGGTTCCTTCGGGCTCGACGTCGTCACGTCCCGCCACAATAATCTTGTCAAAATAGAAAGAGCCATCTGCGCCCGAGGCATCGTATTCAAGACTACCGATTATGTAAGCGTCGTCGACTCCTCGGCTGGCGGGATTGCTGGTCATTCTCGACGGATCGACCAGGCGCTGAAATGAAATCGCGCCTAGTGTTTCAAGCTTGTCCTGAGCGAATGTCGTGGCGGTCGTGAAGTTGCGTGAGCTGGCGTTGGTTTTCATCGCCATCGTGAACATGCCGGCTATGCTGACAAGCCCGACGACGGTGACCATCATTGCAATGACTGCTTCAATCATCGTGAAGCCTGCTTCGTTGTGTTGACCATCTAATCTCATATTGACTGTCTCTCGTTAACTCTGATCGTCTCGCTTCGCATCGGACACCGTCACCTGACCAGTGGGCGAAACAGTCACGAATAGGTAGTAACCGTTAGCACCGTTAAGTCGAATAGACGGACTTTGGACCGGCATCGGGGTAATGACGCCTCTTCCATCGAAGTCGATCTGTTTGGGAGCCTCGGAGTCGATGGTCACGCCCTGCGGCAAATGCACCGCGCCTTTCACCTGCGGGTCGGCTTTGCCTTCCGGATCGTATTGCTCTATGTCGACATGTTGCAGCTCAGTAACGAATATTCCGGCGCGGGTGTTGTTGGAGGTCGCAACGTATCTGGCGCGTTGAAGCGCCGTTGCCAGATCGCGGCCGCCCATCCCCAGTCGATACATTCGCATGTAAGCGAGCACTTGAGGCACGACAAACGCGGCGACTACCGCGATGATCAGCAGGACTACCGACATTTCGATCAGCGAGAACCCTCGCTGGCCCCGGTTTTCTAGACCCGATCGCAACATATAGTTACAAAATATGGCAGATGCTTACTCACACTTTGCGCGACTTGTTTGCACAGAATGCCGCTAATGCAAGCGAGTTCGTCCGCTTACAACTGGCTTGGGGCGTGTGTTATCGGTAGGGACCTTCGAGGGCAAAGAAAAAGCGGCCGTTGGAGAGGCAATCTATATTCCGCGACGTGTCCTCTTATGTTGAGCAACCAGCCAATCTAGTGTCACGCCATCGTTTCTTGTAGACTTATCGAGGACGCCACGCAAGATCCTTGAGAACCAGAATGGTCACGACGACAACCGAAAAGGAACACGTTTCCACTGACAACCTCGATCTTCTCCTGGCGGTCCTGCCGCCACTGATTCAGGACGCGCTGTCGCGCAACGGCAATCTCGAGTCCCTGATCGAAGTGGTGCTTGATCTTGGCCGGCAACCCGAAGCTCGGTATCCTGGACTCGCTCTGTATCTAAACGAGTCCCTCGTCACACCAGAAGATATTCAATACGTTGAGAGCCGAGTCGGTCAGTTCACGCGTGATAACCGCGCCGGCATCGAGCGAACGCTACATCGAATTTCGGCGATGCGCAATCGGCTTGGGCAGATCGTTGGCCTCACCTGTCGCGTTGGACGTGCGATTTACGGGACGGTCGATATCATTAGAGACATTGTCGAATCAGGTAAGAGCATTCTGCTGATGGGCAAGCCCGGCGTTGGAAAGACCACGCTGCTCCGCGAGGCGGCTCGCGTGCTGGCAGATGATCTCGAAAAGCGGGTGATCGTGGTCGATACATCGAACGAAATCGCCGGTGACGGTGATGTGCCTCACTCTGGGATCGGACGCGCGCGTCGGATGCAAGTACCCGAGCCCGAGCACCAGCACGCGGTGATGATCGAAGCAGTCGAGAACCATATGCCCGAAGTGATCGTCATCGACGAGATCGGAACCTCGCAAGAGGCACTGGCGGCGCGGACCATCGCCGAACGAGGCGTCCAGCTCATCGCAACCGTCCACGGCAACACGCTCGAAAACCTGATGATCAATCCGACGCTCTCTGATCTAGTCGGAGGCATACAGCCCGTCACGCTGTCTGACGAAGAAGCGCGCCGGCGGGGCACTCAGAAGACGGTCCTCGAGCGCAAGGCGCCGCCGACGTTTGACGTGCTGATTGAGATTCAGGACAAAGACCGGCTCGCCATCCATCGCGACGTCGCTGAGGCTGTCGACATTATGCTGAGAGGTTTTCTTCCGAGCACCGAAGTACGCGAGCGTCGTTTGGGCGGTGAAGTCAGGATCAGTACGCCTTTGACGCCTGAAAGGCCCCAAGTCAGCGCAGCGCGAAGAGACGGCGCGCGTCGAACGCGCGAGTCTGAGGCTGGTCGGAAGGGCAAACTATTACGCATCTATCCTTACGCCGTAAGCCGCGAGCGATTGGAGCGCGCGATAGACGTATTGGGAGTGCCGGTGGCGGTAACGAATGATCTCGCCGAGGCCGACGTGGTCCTCACTTTGAAGTCTCACGCCAAGCGCCAATCGCAGAAGCTCCGGGAAGCGCGCGGACAGGAGGTCGAAATCTACGCGCTTCGCAGCAACACGCTCACTCAGATGGAGAACTTCCTGCGCGAGAGGTTTGGCGCCATGACACGCGTCGGCAACGAGGACGCCGCAATGCAAGATGCGGAGGACGGAGTTATTGAGGTTGTCGAGCGCCGTCGCCCGGTGGAGCTTTCACCTCAACCGAGACATATCCGTCGGATGCAACACCTCTACATCGAGCGCAGCGGATTGCTGTCTGAGAGCAAGGGGCAGGACCCTATGCGCCGAGTGGTCATCTACCCGCACTGATCATTAGTGCCTCATAGTGGCCTGCTTAATCCCGCCTCATATTCCTCGTCCACTTCAGCCAAGACTTGGTCCAATCTGCCCGCCTCCAAGTCTTGCTCAATTTACGCATCCCAGAGCCTTTGATGGTAGTCTTGCAACCAGTCGACCAGCTCCGCGAGATCTTTGTTGGACAGCTCAGATATGGCAGCTTCAATTTCCGAAACGCTCATAAGCAGAGTTTAACGAGGTGTTCGAACGTAGGTCAACGTTTTCTGAAAGCGCAAGCCTCGCTCAATTTGTTATCGGCCGTTCTGTTCCGTTGTAAGCGGCTGTTGTGATGAACACTCGATCCATGTCCTGATCTGCTTCGGTGAAATGCCATGAGTCAGGTTCGATCAGCGCCGCGCGTTGCGGATCGCCCTCATGCACCGCAACCTGAAATCCGCGCTCTTCTCGCCCGATAAATCCGTGGCGTCGAAGCCTGCGCGCCGTTGCGCCGTCCTGAGTCGTGCTGATCTCAAGCACCGAACAGCCCGTCGAGGTCGCATAATCGATTGCCAACTGCAAAATCGCATCGATCAGTTTTGGATCGGGCGCGCTGAACAAATCAGCGATCGCCGCAAACTCACCCGCTCGTTCGACGGCGATGAATCCTACAAGTTTACTCTCTCGTCTTACCGCGAGCGGAGTCTGCTCTCGAGCCGGCGCAGTCAGGTATCGCCACGCGAGGTATTCGCTGTCACGAACGCACGCGACTCCGTGTCGCGGCGCGGCGTCTTCGAACATCGCGTTAAACTCATCGCCGAAGCGATAGACTTCCTCAAGTGCGAATCCTCGCGCGTCTGACTTGGTTAGCCGATCAAGAACCATTATAGGAATGTGGGCGAGCTGTGCCTGACTCCTTGTCGGCACGCGGGAAAACGCAGCGCGGTAAGCTCCCCGGCTCGTCAAAGGCCGCACCCATCGTTTGTAGTTTGTAACCATGCGGGAGCCCGCTTTTACAAGCGCGCCGAGATTGTTCGGAGTCGGCGGCCCGTACATGAAATCGACTCCGCGTTCGCGCATCTGAGCGAAGCTTATTGTGTGGAGCGCGGTTGCAAGCCCCTGTCTTCTGACCCGCGGTTCGATGAAACAATCGCCGCCGATTCCGCCCACCCGCTCGCGTCCCTCGACCATCACCCTTCGGGGAAATATCGAAGTGCAACCAACAGCCTCTCCGGTTTCGCGCTCGATTGCCAACCAGGTCAAGGCCTTGCCGTGGGGATTCCGCTCATATAGCCAGGCGTAGCGTTCATGCATGTCGCCCGGGTAGATCTTCCCCATCAGCTTGATTATCTGGTCACGGTCCGCCAGACCGGCGCGTCTTATCTCAAAGTTTCCATGTCGTTTATCGCCGACAAGCTGCAGCTTCTCGGGCCTTCTCTTGTAATGGCGTTGAGTGATTAGCCGATGTCCTGCGACTCTGATCGGCTCCGGGACGGTCGCGCGGAGCAGTGACTTCCCAACGGCTTTTGCTCTTTCCAGACTCTTGTATGCAGTCGCGCGAGTACCCGAACGAACCAACGTCAATCGGACACTGTCGGCGTGATTCTTTGTCCACTGTCCTTTGTAGTCCCCGTTCCCGCCCATAAAATCGTATTTGTGCACTGAGTCATCTTCAATGTAGGTCCTTATGCAGAGCCCGTTCATGACGGCGCCGACGCCATCTTTTGTGAACGCCGGATCGAATCCTCCTTGAAAGGCGTGAGCGATGTGGTTGTCGAGAAAGTCGAGCCGCGCGGCGCAAATCTTCCCGTCGATTTCCAACATCAGAAGCCGCGTTCTCCCGTCATACAGACCCTCTCGCGCTGCTTTTCTCAAGAACTCTTCGATGTGTGGCAAGGCGAAGGCGCCAGGCTCGCCTTTGGATTGCCAGCGCGCCTGGTGAAGTCGCACTAGCGCGTCCATCGCGTCGTCAAGCTCCTCTGTGGTTTGCGCACTCTTGAGGTTGCAGTTGTGAGTGCTGAACAGTTTGCATGTTCGGGAGCCGACGTTGTTGCGGCCGGAGTTGGCAAGCGTCCTCTTGAAGGTTTGCCAGTCTACAGTTGTGTCGACAAAGTAGGACCTGCTGCAATGGTCGATTTGCGTGTCGCCCGCAAGCGCGCGCTCCAGACATGAGAGCATCGTTGAAGATTGAGGAATGTCGGTCAGACAAAGGCGGTCCCAGTTGCTGTTCTCATCAAGACACTCAGCAACTGAATCGGCGACCATCTGTTCAAAGCCACGCCGAGCGATTACGTCGAGGTATTCGCTCGTCTGTGCGTATATTCCGGTGCCCAGAAAGAGTAGTTCTCTGACGTGAGGTATCCCCGCCGTATGTCGCTGTCGCAAGTAAAGCGGCGCGAGCCCGACGAGTCTGTCCTGCTCATCGCGGCAAGTGATTATGAACAACTCGCTGTCGGGCGGCCTCAGAATGCGCCACCAGAGCCGGTTCCACGACCACCGCAAGAAAAAAACTCGCTGATCGCTATCTTCCAGCAACTCGTCCCATTCGTGGCCAAGGTGTTCGAGCGCGCCGTCGCTAGTCGCGACTGAGGTTCTAATGGCAATGCACGCTCTTACTCCGCCGTTCTCGCCCATCGTGTCTCTTGCGAGGCTATCGAGCAGGTTGGCTCGAAATCCGAAAGATTACTCAGTCTGTCTAAATAGCTTTTACACCAGGATTTCCAAAGACTCGAGGGGAGCAAACACACTCGCAAAGCTTATGGAATAACGCTTCGATTGCGAATTTACCATCCCCTGAAGCATTAGAGCGCCCGGCAAGGCTCGGAAAAGGTGAACATGGGAAGTTTCAGACCTCGCGGTCTACTCGAATGGCTCCAGATATTATGGCGAGGACGGACAATGCTCGCATTCGTGACTTTGATCGTGTTGCTTGCGGCAACGGCTGTGATTTTGAGTATTCAAAAGCTCTACGAGTCGCGCGCGCTGATAGTGGTTTCGGGAGCGATTTATGACAAGACCGCCAACGGCGCGCAGGTTGCCGCGGTAACCGAGCAGATCACCAGCCGGGCCAACCTCGAAGCGATTATTCAACGCTACAAACTCTTCGCGCCGGTCACGAAGATGGATGCGACCGTCGCCCAGTTTGCAAAGGACATCAAGTTCGAGACCAAGTACCGCAGCGATTCTCAGGGTTTCCCCGAGTCGTTCACGGTTGCCTATCGCCACACCGATCCTGTGATAGCCCAGCGAGTTGTGAGCGACCTTGTCGGGGTCTTCGATCAGGCAAACAAAACGCTCGCGCAGCAAGCCGCCGAAGAGATGCAACGAGTCAAGAAGGATATCGCCGAGGTCGATGCGAAGCTCGGGCACGCGAATGCCCGCCGGATCGCCAGCGCTTATCAAAGCAGCGCCGCCAGCCGCGCGGCGGGAGCAATCGAGCGTCAGCGAGCTGAGCGCAACGTTATTTCTTCATCGCTAGAAACGCTGAAGGACCGCCGCTTCGCTCTTGAAGCGCAGATCGCTGACCAGAAGAGGCTCGTCGCTCAGCAGGAAGAGGTTGTGCGAACGGCTCCTCCGCCCGCTGATGACCTGCGACCGGGGAATTACGGCGCGTTGGTGAAGCGCAAGGCAGATCTCGAAGCCCAGATTCAAGAATACTCTTCCAAGTTCACAGACAAATACCCTAAACTCGTGCTGGCCCGCGAGCAGCTTGCAGAGGTCAATCGCCGAATTAGGGAAGCCAGCGCTGGCGGCGAGCAGGCTCGCGCAACAGCCGCCTCGCCCGCGGCGACCGAGCTTCGTAACGCGCGCCGCGAGCTCTCGCGACTGGAGACGGACCTCGAGGTTGTCAACCGCGAGATTGCTCGGAAGCAGCAAGCAGCTTCGCTCATTCCTTCAAGTGGAATTGCCCCTTCCTACGTTCCTGCTTCCTCAGTTCCAATTGTGGACGCCCCAACCGGGCCTGGTGACTATGCAACCGAAGGCTTGCGTGACCGCTACACTTCGCTGTTGAAGAGGGAAGACGCGCTACAAGAGTTTCAGCCTTCGACCGCGGGTCCGGGCACTCCATTTTTTCAGATGGTGGATCAACCCAACATACCGGAGACGCCGGCGGGACCGATTCGCTCAAGGCTTATGATGATAGCGTTGGGTATCTCGCTGGTGATCGGTGTGCTTGCGGTCGCTGCAGTTGAAGCGCGGAAGATGTCGCTGATCTGCGACGAACGCGATGTCAGCTACTTTCTGGGCGTGCCGGTTGTAGCGTTGATCCCCGAAACATTGACGATCCCCGAGCGCGGGCGCGTCAGACAGCGGCTTTTCATACGCCGGCTCCTCTACCTCGGCCTCGGCGTGGCCGCAGTTCCGGTTGTCGCGCTGCTGCTGAATGCTACAAAGCTGTTTCAGATTTTGGGAAGCAAGTAGAACCGATCGAAAGGTACCCGGATGGGGAAAATCTACGAAGCGCTAAACCGAGACCAGAACGCAGAGGACGTGCTGGATCTGTTTGACGAAGATAGCGAAGGCCAAGAAGAGCAGGAGCAATTCGCGCAGGAACCGACCTCGGAGAGATTCAGCTTTATTCGCTACTCGCTGGGCACGACCTCACTTGTCCCGAGAGAGCGCCCCGCGTACGACCTCGAAAGCAACGCGCTCGCGCCGCGATCACTTACAAGTCCGGGCCGAGAGCTGACTGTGGCTGCCGAGCGTCTCGACCCTCATCTTGTCGCCTTCAACAGCTTCGATCGAACGGCTTCTCAGCAATATAACAAACTGGCTCTGTCCTTGATTTCAAAGTCGGCTGAGCGCGGGTCAAAGCGCGTATTGGTGGCATCAGCCGGGCAGGGCGATGGTCGCACGTGCGTCACGCTTAATCTTGCGTGCGCGCTGGCTCGCGCGCGTCAGCGAGTGCTTGTAGCCGACTGCGATTTGCTGAACCCGTCCATTATGCGAACGCTAGGACTGCACAGCGAGATAGGGATGTACGAAGCATTTGATCAAGGCTTGCCTCCGTCTGCGTTGGCGGTTTCGATTCGTCCTTATGGCTTTAACGTGCTGCCGACCACTCGGCCCATCGAAAATCCAGCCGAGCTTCTTGCAATGCCCGGTTTTTGGAAAATGCTTCAAGCCTTCGACGGCGATCACGACTTCATACTGTTTGACTCGTCACCGCTCACGACGGGCGGCGATTCAAGCCTGCTGGTGCGGTTCACCGACGCGACGCTCCTTGTGGTTCGGTCGGGACATACCAGCTCCGCGCAAATGGCGAAAGCTATGGCGCCGTTTGCGCCAGAAGACATACTCGGCGTTGTGATAAATCGTATGAGTCATTGAGAAGAGAGCAAAGCTGTTTCGGAATTGAGAGGGATTGGCCCGTGAACGGCAAGACAGGTTTAATGAAAAGCACTCTGGTAAACGTGATGCATGGCGCCAGGCTATTCGCGCCGTTCCGATTCGCCAATCGCAACAAAGCGCTCATCGTAATGTATCATCGCTTCTCCGAGCAGGACGAGGGAGTTTCGACACCGATAAGTCGCTTCATCGAGCAGCTCGACTACCTGATGGAGCATTACACAATCGTGTCGCTCTCCGAGTTAGCTCGTTACTTCACAAGCCGCTCGTCTCTGCCGCCGGGTCTGGCGGTTATCACAATCGACGATGGTTATCGCGACTGTTATGAATTGGCTTTCCCAATTCTTCGCGAGCGCAAGATTCCGGCGACCGCCTTTGTGGTCACCGACTTTGTCGATCAAGCAACATGGCTCTGGACTGACAAGGTGAGGTATTTGACCTCGCGAGCGACCGGCTCTCAGCTTGAAGCGCACATCGACGATCACTCGCTGCAAATCGCGCTCGACGGCGGCGCTTCGAGACTCAAAGGCGCCGAGCGTGTCAACACAGAGTTGAAACAGATCTCCGACGAAGCGAAAGACGACGCCATTCGGCAGATCGCAGCCTCGGTTGGGGTGGAGCTGCCCGATGCGCCTCCGGACCAGTTCAGCTCTTTGACTTGGGACCAAGTCTGTGAAATGGATTCGGCTGGCGTCGAAATCGGATCGCACACGGTGACTCACCCGATTCTGACCAGAACAACCAGGGAAAAAGTTCGATACGAGTTGCGAGAGTCGCGAGCGAGACTCGAGGCGCAACTTGGACACACAGTTGAACTGCTGGGTTACCCAAACGGCGATCACAATGCTGTTGTGCAGGAGGAGGCGGCGCGGGCCGGTTACAAGTGCGCGGTTACCGCCGATTTCGGCTTCAACAACGGAAAGAGCAATCTGCTCGCGTTAAAGCGCATTCACACACAGCGCGACATCGCGCACTTTGTAAAGAGCACAAGCGGATTCGAGTTGTTCAGAAATTTTGGCAAGCACCTGAGTTCGGGAGCGACAGCGCTCGCCCTGGAACAATCGATTAACCAATGGCTGTAAGCGAAACAACTGGGAAAAGAAATGCACTAACCAAGCGCGCGGCGTTGCTGGCGGCTGCCAAAGCGCTCGCCTTTATGCTGACCATCCCGCTCCCACTGGTGCTGGTGCGCACGCTGAATCAATTTGAATTCGGCCTGTACAAACAGATTTTTCAGATCATGCAGACCGTTCTGGGGCTCGTCGGACTTTCGGTCAACCTGAGCGTGCTTTACTTCCTTCCACGTAATCCCGACAAGAAACCGCAAATCGCATTGAACGTTCTGATCTTCTATGCGGGAGTGGGCTCGCTGGTAGCTCTGGTGTTCGCCGCGTATCCCGGATGGATCACGCTGATCTTCAAGGGCAACGAGCTGGTGCCGCATATTCCGTTGCTTGGCATCGCAATAATGCTCTGGTTGCTCTCGACCGTGCTCGAGGTTGTAGCGGTGGCCGACAACGACATTCGCTCGGCCAGCGCCTTCATCGTAGTCATACAGCTCAGCAAGAGCGTGCTGATGATGCTGGCAGGCGCGGTGTTTGGCACGGTTCACGCCATCGTCGTCGCGGCGGTCGTTCAAGGAGCGCTGCATTGTCTGATTATGTTCGCATACTTGCACAAACGGTTCGGCCGGTTCTGGGGCACGTTCGACTGGCAGTTGTTCAAGGCGCAACTCGCCAACGCGATTCCTTTCGGCATCGGCGCATTCGCTTACGGCATGCAGGCGGACTTGCACAACTACTTCGTATCGCATTACTTCGATCCGAGTCAGTTCGCCATTTACGCGGTCGGTTGTTTTCAGTTGCCGCTTCTTGGCCTGTTGTTCGAATCCGTGGTCAGTGTTCTGATCCCAGAGGTCGCCAGGCGCGAACAAAAAGCCGATTACTCGGGAATCATTGAGCTGTGGGCAACCGCGATTCGCAAGCTCGCGCTTGTCTTCGTGCCGGTCTACACGCTTCTGTTTGTCGTGCGGCACGAGTTCATTACTCTTCTCTTCACAAAAACCTATGCCGGGGCGGCGCCGATCTTCGCGATCAACTCGCTCGGCATTCTACTGTACATCTGTGTGCCGACTTCGATCTTGCGGTCCTTCGACAACTTGAAATACTTCCGCCTGCGACTGTCGTTAATAATGATTCCTATCGCGTGCTTGGCGCTTTATGCCGGCATACGGGTGGCGGGAATGGCAGGCGCGATAACCGCTTTTGTTATCGTGCAGACGGTCGACCTTTCGATCCTTCTCCGGGCCATCTCCAGGAAGTTGAACATGTCGCCGCGTGACATCCGGAGATTCGCGCCGCTGGCAAGGACGGCGGCTGCGACAGTGGTCGCGGCACTGATAACGGCGCTGATCAAGTTTGTTCTGCCCGGCTCGCCGGCTTTTGTCGTGCTCGCGATTTGCTCGTCTGTGTTCGTGACCACGTTTGCGATTATGGCCTTTATTACCGGCGCCGTTAGCGCTTCCGAAAAAGCGGAGATGCGCGGAACTTTACTGAAGTTTCATCGTCTGGGGGCCGCGCGCCTGGGCTTCTCGACGGCGGCTGAGATTCAGGAGCAGCGAGTGGGATGAACGCTCAGGCCAACCACATTAAAAGAGGCACGCTCTTTGGCGGACGCGACGAAAGCGCGACCGGCTCAGGATACGAGCCGCCACGCTCGATTGCGGCGGCGCCGGGGCCGAACTCGGCCGCCGGCCGCTCCTCTCATAAGCTTGCCTTCGCCGGATTATTCGTATTTACGCTGCTGCTCTACGCGCGTCCTCAGGAGCTGTTGTCGCAAAGCCTCGGCGAGTTGCCGTTGGTGAAGCTCGTGGCCCTGGGCACGCTTGTGGCGTACGTCGCCGGCAAGTCGATGGCGCGAGAGCGCTTAACCATCTGGCCTCTCGAAATGAAGATGCTCGCGTTGATAGTAGTGCTGGGGATCGTTTTTGCCCCGATCGCGTTCAGACCGGAGCGCAGCATCGATATGCTCACGGATACGTTCTTGAAGGTCATCATCATTTTCATCCTGATGATAAATCTTTTGGATACCAAAGAACGCCTGCATTCGATGATGAGACTCGTCGTCTTTTGTGGATTGTTGATAGCTCTTATCACTATCAAGAACTACTTCACCGGCGAGTTGGATGTCACACACGTGTCGAGAACGGGACACGCGCTGGATGTGGGGGAGTTCTTTGACAACTCCAATGAATTGGCGCTGACTCTGGATCTGATAATGCCCTTTGCCGTTGTGTTCGCGGTGACAGGAAAGGGACTAGCCCGTATCGCTTATTCGGCTTGCGCGGCGTTGATGGCAATCGGCGCGATCATCACGTTCTCGCGAGGCGGCTTTCTGGGACTCGTTAGCATGGGCGGCGTGCTGCTGTGGAAGCTAGGACGCGGTAAGCGCATGTCAATGACGCTGGCGGCGCTTGTGCTGGCTGCCGCCTTCGCTTGCATAATGCCCAGCGGATATAGCGACAGAATTTTCACAATAGTTCACCCCAAGGAAGACACAACAAATTCAGCGCAGGAGCGGCAGCGCCTGCTCGAACGAGGCCTCGAAGTTGCTCTTCATCATCCGATCATCGGCATCGGCATGGCAAATTTTTATGAGTATTCGCCAAACGGCAGAGTCGCGCACAACTCTTATCTCGAAGTAGCCTCCGAATTGGGCGTGGCCGGGTTGATTGCCTACCTGACCTTTCTGATAGCTCCGTTTCGCTCGCTCAAGCGAGTTGAGCGCAAGACGTTGGACGCCGATGAACGGGCCCGCGAGTTGTATTGCTTGAGCGTGGGCCTTCAGGCGGTCATGATCGCGTTCATGGTTTGCAGCTTCTTCGTCTCGACCCAGTACTTCTGGCATCCGTATTACATCGTAGGCTACTCGATCGCGCTTCGCAGAATTCATGCGTCCGAATTCCCAATCGATCAGCCGGATGCCGCTAAAGAAGCCCCTGCCAGAATCACCGAGGGGGCATTGTGGAAGATTACAAGAACAGCAAGGAGTTGCTGAGTTCATGAAGGAAGGATTTCAAGATTCCATGTCGCAAACTTTTATTTTTTCCGAGCCTGCGAATGCAGAGCCAACGGCCCCTCCGGCGCACGCGTTGTACTCACACCAACATCTGGCTCAGGCCTATCCGGGCCTCGATCGACTGGCGTTTGACAGCTTCTCCGCCGTCTGCGAGGCGCACGGAGATGAAACATCACGGATTGATACATTACTGAGGCGGCTGGACAATCTTGTGGACCTGAATCAGCTAAGAAACGTTGTGGTGATCGGGTGCGGGCCGAAGCCACAGTCAATCAAGTTGCTGCAGGAGAAGAATCACGTTGTCGTGGGCATCGAGCCCGTCCCCTCTTTCGTGGGGTCCGCTCGCGAGTATCTCGGTTCCGCCGGGAGCGTAGTCGAGGGGGCCGCGGAAGCGATTCCGCTCCCTGACGGCTCGCAGCAGATCGTCTTTTGCTACAGCGTTCTCGAGCACGTTGTATCTCCGTCGAAGAGCCTTGACGAGATGTTCCGCGTCTTGTCCCCCGGCGGAATCGCCATAATACAAACAACAAACAAGCTTCGAATCTCGCCCACCGGCTGGAACGGCGAGTACCGAGTTCCCTTCTTCAACTGGCTGCCGGACCTTGTGAAAGAGTGCTTCATATTCCAGCACCTCCACTATGATCCGCGGTTGGCCAACTACAGCCAACTGCCTGCGGTGCACTGGTTCTCTTATGCGTCTTTGTGCGCGCTCGGCCGACAGGCAGGCTTCGCGCGGTTTTACTCGCTGCTGGATCTGGTCGACGAAAACGATTCAGCCGTCCGCAACAGTAAGTTCAAAAAGTGGCTGCTGAAGAAAGTGAAGTTCAACCCGTGGCTGCGCGCGCTGACTCTTACCCAACGCGGCGACACGATCATCATGCTCAAGAAGTAGAGGCGAGCGTATGTGCGGTATTGCAGGAATGTTCGGACCTGAAGAGGCGATGGCGCCCGAGCAAAGACTCGAGGTGGTCGCGCAGATGTGCCAGGTCATCGAGCACCGAGGGCCGGACGATGAGGGTTTTCACATCGACGGCGGACTCGCTCTGGGGATGCGACGCCTCTCAATAATCGATCTGTTCACGGGCCGACAGCCGATCTCGAACGAGGATGATTCGATATGGATAGTATTCAACGGCGAGATTTATAACTTTCAAGAGCTTCGTGACGACCTGATCAGCCGCGGCCATATCTTTCGGACCGGAACGGACACCGAAACCATCGTCCACCTTTATGAAGAGGAGGGCGAACGCTGCGTCGAGCGCTTGCGCGGGATGTTCGCGTTCGCGATATGGGACAAGCGCGAGAAAAAACTCTTCATAGCCCGCGATCGCGTTGGGGTGAAGCCGCTTCATTATTGTTTGGCGGGCGAGACTCTCATTTTTGCTTCCGAGATTAAGTCGATTCTTCAGCATCCCGCCGTATCCCGTGAGGTGAACCTCGAAGCAGTCTCCGATTTCCTCACGTTCGGCTACGTCCCCGACCCGGCAAGCGCATTCCGAGGGATCTTCAAACTCGAACCCGGCCACACGCTGACCTTCAAGGGCGGCCGCCTTACAACAAAACGTTATTGGGACTTTGACTACCATCACGACGGCGCAAGCGAACCGCCTCGCGAAGAGAGTTATTACATCGAGCGCATCCGCGAGCTGATCGCCGAATCAGTCAAGCTGCGGTTGATAAGCGATGTCCCGCTTGGTGCGTTCCTTTCGGGAGGAATCGATTCAAGCACCGTTGTGGCGATGATGGCTCGCGAGATGAATATGCCGGTGAAGACGTTTTCGATCGGCTTCACCGAGTCGAGCTTTGATGAGCTTCATTACGCGCGCATAACGGCGAGGCATTTCAACACCGAACATCATGAATTCATAGTCTCTCCCGATGTGTGCAAGATCGTCGAAGAAATAATCTGGCATCACGATGAGCCGTTCGCCGACGTTTCCAGCATACCGACTTATATCGTATCGAAGATGGCTCGCGAGCACGTGACCGTGATTCTGTCGGGTGACGGAGGCGACGAGTTGTTTGGCGGCTACGACCGCTACCTCGTGGATCGCAAACGCGAAGTATTCGAGCGGATCCCAGGTTTCTTGCGGCGGAATTTGATGCTCAGAGCGAGTCGCGCGATTCCACGCGCGACGTATGGAAAGAATTTCCTGCGGAACGCGTCGCTTGATCCCGACGCTCGCTATGTCGACAGCATTTCGTACTTCGATGAAGAATTGAAGCGAAGCTTGCTATCGTCATGCTTGCGGGGATCACTCAACGGGCGCGACTCGTCGGCCGCTTTCAGGCGGCTGCTCGCGGAGCCGCAATCTTCTGAGCGGCTCGACCACTTGCTCTACCTCGACAGCAAGACGTACCTGCCCGGCGACATACTGACAAAGGTCGATCGCATGAGCATGGCTCATTCGATCGAGGCGCGAGAGCCGCTGCTAGATCACAAACTGATCGAGTTCGTTCAGTCCGTGCCCGCGTCGCTCAAGCTGCGCGGCTCAGTAAGCAAGCATATCCTAAAATCCGCCGTTCGGGGTTTGATTCCTGACGAGATCGTCACTCGCCAGAAGCAAGGATTCGGCGTCCCGATCCGAGGTTGGTTCAACAATGAGCTTCGGGAGCTGCTGTACGACACGTTGACTGACTCTCGAACCAGGCAGCGCGGTTATTTCAACCAGAAGGCGGTAGAGGAGATACTCGACGAGCATCGCCGTCGTCGTCGCGACAACTCCACCCATCTCTGGGGATTGCTGACTCTCGAGTTGTGGCATCGGGCCTTCATCGACCGCGTGCCCGACCCGAACTTCGAAGGCGCAAAGCGAATCGAGCTTGATCGCTTGAGAGTCGATCCGGCCGTTGTCGCGGAGGGATATCCGCGATGAGCGCGATGATAGGCGCGTCTGTAGTCAGGGATACAGCGTCGGCGAGGGAGCATGCTCGCCCGCGGCCGCGCGTGCTTCATCTGATCGACAGCTTCGACATCGGTGGCACAGAGCGGCAGGCAGTCGAGCTCCTTAAGCGACTCGACCGCGAGCGTTACGACGTGCGCCTCGCAGTGCTGCGCAAGGGGGGGGCGTTCTACAAGGAGATTGAGCCGCTGTTTCCTGTGGTTCCGGAGTTTCCGCTTACTTCCTTCTACGACTCGAACGCGGTGAAGCAGCTTGTGCGCCTGTGCCGGCTAATGCTGCGCGAGAGGATAGACATTCTGCACGCGCACGACTTCTACAGCGGTCTCATTGGCTCTGCGGCTGCTCGACTAACAAGCGTGAAAGTAATCGCTTGTCAGCGACACTTGAAGTTGTCGGATCGGCGAGTTCATTTGTGGGGCACAAAAGCGATTCATCGACTTTCACATCGGATCCTGGTGAACTCGGACGCGATACGTGAAAAAATTGTCGCGACTGACGAAGCGCAAGCAGAGAAGATCATAGTCATCAAAAACGGAGTCGCGGCAGTCAAGACGGCGACGCAGCCTCGCGACGGGCTTTTGCGCGAGCTGGATCTGCCGAGCGATGTGAAGTTGGTCGGCATGATAGCAAGACTGCAGGAAGTGAAGGGCCATCGGTTTTTCGTCGAAGCTGCTGCAACGGTCTTGCGCAGCGGGATCGATGCTCACATTCTGATTGTTGGCGAGGGGCCGCTCAGAAGCGAGATCGAAAAGCAGCTTGCTGATCTCGGCATCACAGATCGAGTGCACCTGCTTGGCGATCGAGCCGACGCCTCTCAATTGGTCTCCGGGTTGGACTTGTTGGTGCTCGCGTCATTGCACGAAGGCCTGCCCAACGCGGTGATGGAAGCGATGGTGGCGGGGGTTCCAGTCGTCGCTACGGCGGTTGGAGGCGCCAAGGAGCTTGTCAGAGATGGTGACACCGGTTACCTTGCGCCGCCCGCTGATTCGGCGGCGCTTGCGGAGCGAATGCTGTTTGCGCTCGGGGACGAAGCAAACCGCACCAGGATCACCGATGCAGCTCGCGGGCATATAGAAGCTTCGTTTGGAATGCAGCGGATGGTGGAGTCGGTCGAAAAGCTATACGACGAGGTTTGGGAAAGCTCGTACGGGCGGCCCTCTGTGCCCGCCCCTCACTGGGATCGACTCTCATAACACAAAGAGGGTCGGCCACGACCGCCCGTACAGTACAAGATGAGTGCTCGCAATAACACACGAATTTGCATCGTAGTCGCTTCGGTCGACATTCTCGGCGGCCAGGCCATTCAGGCATTGCGGCTCTTGGAAGGGCTGCGCGAAGAACCCGCCATCGAAGTGGAGTTGTTGCCGATTAATCCGCGACTGCCGCGACCGCTTCGCTGGTTGCAACGAATCAAGTACGTGCGAACTTTGGTAACCTCGATCGCTTACATCGGCAGCCTGTTGATCCGATTACCGCGATTCGATGTGGTGCACGTCTTCTCAGCGTCCTATTTTTCATTCTTGCTGGCGCCGACGCCTGCAATCCTCATCAGCAAGCTGTACGGCAAGCCGGTGCTGTTGAATTATCACAGCGGCGAGGCTGAGGACCATCTAAGAAGATGGCGCCGCACGGCGCTGCCGGTCATCAAGCTCGCCGATCGCGTCGTCGTTCCCTCAGATTACCTCGTCTCTGTGTTCGCTAGGTTCGGCATTGAATCCGAGCGTATCGTCAACACGGTCGATCTAGCGCGATTTAGTTTTCGTCAGCGGCAGCAAGTTGCGCCTGTGCTTCTTTCCAACCGCAACCTCGAGCGCCACTACAACGTCGAGTGCGCGCTTCGAGCATTCGCGCTCGTCCTGGAGCAGTATCCAAACGCGCGGTTGCTGGTTGCAGGAGATGGAAGCCAGCGGAACAAGCTTCGCGAGCTCGCCGATACTCTCCCGGTCAGCGGCGTCGACTTCCTTGGCGCTATCGAGCCTAAGCAGATGCCCGCACTTTACGATCGCGCTGATATTTTCATAAACGCCTCGGACGTGGACAACCAGCCGCTCTCAATCATCGAGGCGTTTGCGTGCGGGCTTCCCGTGGTAACGACTGATGCAGGCGGAATACCTTACATGATCGCCGAGGGTCAAACGGGCTTGATGGTGGGACGAGGCGATCACAAAGCTTTGGCTGATCGAGTGATTCGGCTTATCGGCGATCCTGAGCTGGCGTCGAGTCTCGCGTTACGCGCGCACGAAGAATGCCGCAGGTATAACTGGATGGCCGTGCGCGGAAGATGGCTGCGACTCTATCACAAGCTTGCGCGCAAACACCTGGCCCCGTTAGCGGGTCGAGTCGAAAAGGCAGAAGGCTGAGCAACGAAAGATGATGGAAGCACAAGCAAATTCACAGTCGAGCGCTTTTAGCAATGAACTCCGCGCAGGTCGGAGGTTCGAGTTCGGCAAGAACTGGCGTCGGTTTCTGGCGTTGGTTGACGAAGACCGAATCGCGATGGCCGAGAACTCACTCAAAGAAATGCTTGAGATTGAGGACCTTCGGCGGAAGAGTTTTCTCGACATTGGCTCGGGAAGCGGATTGTACAGTCTGGCCGCGCGAAGGCTGGGCGCGCGAGTTCACTCTTTCGATTACGATCCGCAATCCGTAGCCTGCACCGCCGAACTGAAACAACGGTACTATCCGGGCGACCTCGAATGGGTTGTTGAACAAGGTTCGGCTCTAGACGCGGATTACCTTAGATCGCTCGGCGAGTTCGACATAGTCTATTCATGGGGCGTGCTCCATCATACTGGCCAGATGTGGCAGGCGCTGGAAAACGTGGAAGGCTCGGTCGGACCGGGCGGCAAGCTGTTCATAGCGATTTACAACGACATGGGCTCGCAAAGCGCGCGTTGGCGATGGATCAAGCGAGCTTACAACTCATTGCCGCGAGGGCTGCGACTTCCGTTCGCGATTGGCGTTATGGCTCCGAGCGAAATCAAGGGAATGATAGGCGCAGTCATGCATACGGGCTTGAAAGAATATGTGTCCTCATGGATTCAACCTCGACCCGAGCGCGGCATGAGCCGCTGGCGAGACCTTATCGACTGGGTCGGCGGCTATCCGTACGAATATGCCAAACCCGAAGAGGTTTTCGACTTTTACAAAGATCGAGGTTTCGCTATCTCGCGAATGCAATGCGGTGGCGTCGGACTCGGATGCAATCAATTCGTCTTCATCAGAAACGACAACGATAAAAAGCTTCTTTCGCCGAGCGCCATTTACTCAAGATCGGGTTCTGGCCATCTAACGAAGGAACATCCCCAAACCGAATGACACCAGTCAGTATCCCCGGGCGCCGAAATGCCTATGTCCTGATAGCCGCAGGCAGCCTGGCAATTTATCTCTCACTCGCAATTTCGAATTCGCTAGCCAAGCGGCCGTGGTGCGATGAGGCATGGTTCGCCAACCCGGCGCTCAATCTCATGACCACGGGATCGATGGGCTCTCCAGTCATCGAGCCCACCGGCAGTTGCGTGACGGGAAGAAAACCGGGCGTCGTGCTGGAAGGGATCAATCAGCACACTTACTGGATAATGCCGCTCCATGTCCTCGCGCAGGCGGCCTGGTATCGGGTGACAGGTTTCAGCCTTTTCTCGCTACGCTTGCTCTCCGTCCTTTGGGGACTGGTCGCTCTGGCTTCCTGGTTTTTGATCGTCAAATACCTCTCCGCAGACTATCGCGTGGCCATGCTCGCAGTACTGTTCATAGCAGTCGACTATGCCTTCGTCAGCGGCGCTTCGTTCGGGCGAATGGACATGATGAACGCCGCATTGGGATTCGCGGGGTTCGCAGCGTATCTCGCTCTTCGCGCAAAAAGATTAAATCTTGCGGTCATGGTGAGTCATTCGCTGGTTGCTGCAAGCGTCTTCACTCATCCGAACGGTGTCCTGCCCTTCTTAGGGCTGGTCTTTCTTACGATCTACTTTGACCGCAAGCGGCTAGCGTGGCGTCACGCCGCTGGGGCAGTGTTGCCTTACCTGGTGCTCGCGGGAGGTTGGACGCTCTACATCCTGCAGAGTCCGTCGGACTTCGTTTCACAAATCGGCGCGAATGCGTCGGGTCGTTGGGCCGGAGGCGCTTCGCTCTTCCCGTTCGTGAATGAAGTCAAGAATCGTTATCTTGTGAACTTTTATAGCCCGTCCTATAGCTCGGGCGTTGCTGGCTTGAGGGTGTTGATCCCGCTTGCGTATTTTGCTGCTCTGATCGCGGCAGCATTCACCAGCAAGATTCGCGGAGTTAAAGGGCCGCGCGCTTTGTTGCTGCTTGCTCTGATTTATTTTGTCGCGATGTCCTTTTTCGAAGGTATGAAGTCTTTCTTCTATCTCGTTCACATAACGCCGATCTTCGCTTCAGTTCTGGCGGTGATGGTGTCCCACTGGTGGCGCGAGCGGCTGCTGCCCGCGCCGCTGGTGGCAGTCGGCGTTTGCTCTTTGCTTGCGCTGCAAGTAACGTGGGCCATCAACACAGCGATCAAGAATTCCTACCAAACGAAATACGTGGCGGCGATGGAGGTTCTCAAACAAAACTCTCTTCCTTCTTCGCTGATCATGGGCAGCGCGGATGTAGGTTTCGCGTTGAAGTTTCCCGAAAACCTGACTGACGACACGACGCTCGGTTATACGACAGGCAAGAAACCGGACTTCATTGTCGTCGAAGATATTTACTACCAACAATCGTTCAAGGGGTTCGCATCGCGTCAGCCTGAGCTTTTCGAATATGTAAGCCGGCTCCTAACCGAGCAGTACCGTCCGATCTACAACGAGGAATCCTTCAAAATCTACAAACGCGCCGACGCTGAGGGCGCTCTCACTCAACGATTCGAGCTCGATCGACGCTTGCTTGACGACGCCCGAACAGAAGGCCCTTGATTAGCATACCCCATTCAGGCCAACCGCATCCGAAAAAGTTGATGCAATAATAATATTACTCAACTGAGCGACTGGTTTGCCGACACCGGTCACGGACGTCAAATGCCTTCAAGCATCGCCCAATTGAAGAAGCTTCGAGGAAGGAGCGTCGGTGAGCTTCGCCTTCGCGGCCGTCAGGAGATTTCGAAGTTATGCGAGCGAGTTCTCGGTTCTCGATATGGCAGGTTCAGCGATCGCCAGCTTCTTCGACAGATCAGCCCGGACTCACGCAACGGAAACGGCGAAGGTTCAGCGATGCTCATTCTGGAGCGCATTCGCCGGGCGCCCGCTCCGAGGTTCGTCCCCTCTTTTGCGTGTCGCGAGGAAATGTCGTCGATCATCCGCCGCCGCTTTCCAAACGAGCGTGGCGCGCTACTCGAGCGCGCCGAACGAGCGATCGAGGGGCGATTCGATTTGTTGGGTTTTAGCGGTTTGAGTTTCGGCGATCCGATTGACTGGCAGCTTGATCCGACAACGGGCAAGCGAACGCCGCTTGTTCATTGGAGCAAGATAGATTATCTCAATCCAGGCGTCGCGGGTGATAAGAAAGTCACGTGGGAGCTGAATCGGCACACGCATTTTGTCACGCTCGGCCAGGCATATTGGTTGACGGGCGACGAGCGGTTCGCTGACGCGTTCGTCTCGCAAGCGACGTCGTGGATGGACAGCAATCCGCCCAAGCTGGGCATCAACTGGGCGAGCAGCCTGGAAGTCTCGTTTCGCGTCATCGCGTGGTTGTGGGCGCTGCACCTCTTTGCAGATTCGGACCGTTTGACCGCGAAGTTCGTGTCGCGATTTTTCAAGTATCTTGTCGCGCAGGGCCGCCACATCGAGAGTTATCTTTCACATTACTTCAGTCCTAACACGCATCTGACTGGCGAAGCGCTGGCATTGTTCTACCTCGGCGCGACGCTGCCCGAGTTCGCACGTGCGCATAGGTTCCGCGGTACCGGTCTAAAGATATTGCTCGGCACGTCGGAGCAGCATATTCGCACCGATGGAACTTACTTCGAGCAGTCGTCTTACTATCACCGCTATACCGCAGACTTTTACATGCACCTCATTGCGCTCGCTCGCGCAGTGAACCTGGAACTTCCTCGCGAGGTGGAAGAACGGCTGTCATTGGCGCTCGACCATTTGATGTGGATAACCAGGCCCGATGGTAGCTCGCCCCTGTATGGTGACGACGATGGCGGGCGGCTGCTCACGTTAAACGCTCGCACGCCGGACGACTTTCGTGACACTCTCGCGATTGGAGCAGCGTTGTTTGATCGAGGTGATTGGAAGTTTGTCGCCGGCGACGCGCCGATTGAGATGCTATGGCTTCTGGGCCCGCAGGCGCTCCAGCATTACGATCAGCTTCCGGCGAAAGCCAACGCTGAAACCAATCGGGCGTTTATCGAGGGTGGCTACTTCGTTGTGCGAGACAACTGGTCAAAAGAGGCCAGCTACCTTCTCATCGACTGCGGCCCTCACGGGGAAGGGAACTGCGGCCACGCTCACGCCGACGCCCTGTCGTTCGAATATGCCGCTGAAGGGAAAACTTGGCTGGTCGACCCAGGTACCTTTACTTACACCGGTGATGCCACTCTACGAGATTATTTTCGATCGACTGCGGCGCACAACACGATCACGGTTGACGGGCAGTCACAATCGTCAGCCACAGGGCCTTTCGCGTGGAACGCTATCGCCAAATCGCAGGCGAAAGAGTTTGTAGAGCAGGAGGGTTTCGTCTATTTCGAAGGCACACACGATGGATATGAGAGCCTTGACGATCCGGTTACGCACACACGATCGATTCTCTTCTTGAAGCAGAGCGGCGACTCTGATCTCCCTCCGATTGTTGTCGTGCGAGACCGGTTCAACGCTCGCGCGCGTCATCGCTACGCCCTGAGGTATCACTTCGCTTCAGGTTGTTCAGCGCTGGCTTGTGGCAACACTGTCCGAGCCTCGGCAGCCGGGCGCGCGATCGGTGTGAGCGTGTTCGCCGAGGACGATCTCACGTCAAGCATCGAAGAAGGATGGATCTCAAGATGTTACGGAAAACGGGAGCTTGCGCCGGTCGCGTTGTTTGAAACCGAGGGCGTCGGAACCCAGGAGTTTGTCACAATCATAGCGCCTTGCAAGGACGTCGTCGGAGCCCAGGCTTTTTGCCTGCAGGCACTGGCGGCAATCGAGCCAGGCAGGATACCTGCGCTCGCAGGAGGGCCGATCACAATTACTATTCACCCCGCCGACCGGTTTGACTTATCCTGCAGTGATCCCCCAAAACCAATTGTAATCAACAAGTCGAAGCTCATTATCGAGGACTCAAATTAGATGTGTGGCATCTGCGGCATCGCTATTCCTGAGAGCGTGGACCAGCCGGTCGACGAGCCATCGTTGATTCGTATGTGTGATAGCCTCACGCATCGCGGACCTGACGACGCGGGCGTATTCATCGACGGTCGAGTCGGACTCGGACATCGACGCCTTTCAATCGTCGACCTCGCCGGCGGTCATCAGCCGATGTCAAACGAGGACGGCAATGTTTGGATAACCTACAACGGCGAGGTGTACAACCATCGCGACCTGCGGCCCTGGCTCGAAGAACAGGGCCACGTTTATCAAAACAACAGCGACACTGAGACCATTATTCATCTTTACGAAGAGCAGGGCCCGCGCGCGGTCGAGCAGCTTCGCGGGATGTTCGCGTTTGCGATCTGGGACAAGCCGCGTCGCCGTCTCGTGCTGGCTCGCGACCGATTGGGGATCAAACCGCTTTATTACACACTTTCCGATGATGGCGTAATCTGCTTCGCGTCGGAGATCAAAGCTCTTATGGAAGCGCGCGCGGTGAGAGCCGAACTCAACTACGACGCGCTTGCAGATTACGCCGCCAACCGCGCCACCTCCGGCGAGGAAACTCTGTTTCGCGGAGTGAAGCGGCTCGCGCCGGGACACACTCTTGTGTGGACCGACGGAAAGGTTCACACCGAGCGCTATTGGGATGTGAGCTTCGCAAAACCTGATCAGCCAGCGAGCGAGTCGCAATACATCGAGCAATTCTCGGAGCTCTTCAGCCAGTCAGTACGGCTTCGGTTGATGGCCGACGTGCCGCTTGGGGTGTTTCTTTCAGGCGGGATTGATTCCAGCGCCATCGTCGCGGCAATGAGCGAGATGGTTTCCGACCCGGTCAAAACTTTCTCAGTCGCGTTCGACGAGCGCGAAGCTAACGAGCTTGAATACGCGCGGATGGTCGCGCAGGCGTTTGGTACCGATCATCACGAAGTGATTGTTACTCCTCAGGAATTCTTTGACGCGCTCCCGTCCCTCGTTTATCAGGAAGACGAACCTATCGCGCATCCTTCGAGTGTGCCGCTCTATTTTGTTTCCAAGCTCGCGAGCCGTCATGTCAAGGTCGTGTTGACCGGCGAAGGAAGCGATGAATTGCTGGCGGGCTACGACAAGTATCGAAAGACTGTTTACAACCTTGCGCTCGGGCGTGCTTATCACGGCGCGCTGCCGGGACCATTGCGAAGAGCAATCGCGCAAGCGATCTTGAGTCATAATGGCAAGGGCTCATCACAACTTCGACAAAAGCTCTCGCGAACGTTTCTTTGTCTCTGGCCCGAAATTGAAGAGATATACTTCGACAACTTCTCAGTCTTCTCTCGAGCGATGCAGCGGCGGCTATTCACAGCCGGAGCGCTCGACCGAATGACCGAGACTGATCCGTATAGCGCGCCGCTCGAGCTCATCGGGGATACCGATTCGCCTGCGCTGCTCGATCAACTGTTGGCGGCCGATTTGAGAACTTATCTTCACGAGCTTCTGATGAAGCAGGACCAAATGAGCATGGCTGCTTCGATTGAAAGCCGCGTGCCGTTCCTCGATCACAAGCTGGTCGAGTTCGCGTGTGCGTTGCCGGTGAACATGAAACTGCGCGGCCTGACGACGAAATACATCTTGCGAAAGGCAATGCAACGGAGTTTGCCGAATGAAATCCTGACCCGTCGAAAAATGGGATTTCCCGTTCCGATCGGCGCCTGGCTTCGCGGCCCCTTCAGGCACGTGGTTGACGAATACGTGTTGGGCAGTCGAGCGAAAGAGCGCGGGATATTCAATCCCGAATTCGTGAATGAGATAGTGGCCCGTTATTACAGCGGCGAAAACCACTCGGAGCGACTGTGGGCTCTAATCAACTTTGAAATCTGGCAGCGCCGGTTCTTTGATGGCGAACCCGCGCCGGCGGGTCAGTGCCGCGCCGCGCAACACGGGGAAAACTGGCCGGTTTACGGCAGCGCGGCGCAAGTTGTCTAAAGCTGACCGAAAGAGACTGACTGAGCTGATTTACTCGATGATGACTAACGATAGCATTGACTTACGATTTCAATGGCCTGAGAGCGGGGCGGCCGTGGGCCCGTGGAGAGCTTTGCTGCGCAACTACGGAATTGTTGCCGGAGCCTATGTTTTCTTGACGCTCGTTACGGTTCCGTTTTTCATGGGCGACACGATCGGCTACGCAGACTACATCGTTCGTCGTGACTTCAGCGACTTCGGCCACTTCGGTTGGTATCTGTTGGGCTGGGTCGCCTCTGAATTGATGATGCCGCTGACGCGCCTCTTTGTGGGACAGTCGCCGGCGCTCAACGTCACGCTCACGCTAATAATCATCAACTGGCTCTCGGGGTTGATGAGTGTTCTGCTGATGCGCTCGCTGACGTTTCACGTCACCAAACGCGAGTGGGCTGCGAACTTTGCCACTCTGGCACTCATAATTTCGCTGGCGTTCCTCGATCTGACGAGATCAGGCAGCTCTTACATTCCGGGAATGTCACTTCTGCTTCTCGCCATTCACATACGGGTTATTCGCGGCGACGATCCGCGATGCGCAAAGCGCGCGGCAATTTACGCCGGCCTGGCGCTGGCGGGCGCGCTTGCGGTGTGGTTCACCTACATCTTCGCGATCCCGGCGGCAATAGCCGCTCCATTGATTTTGCGTGGCTTCAACAAGCAGCGGTTCAGACTTGCCCTTCGAACAGCGGCAACGATCACGGTGGTCACGGGCCTCCTTTTCGGGGCCGGAGCTTACACGCAAGGTGTGCGCTCCCTGGGAGGTTTCAGGCAGTGGGTCGCCCGGTCTGCGCACGGTGCGCACGGGATCAGCGGCTTCGCAAGAGCCGCCTTCGGCGCGGGCCATTCTTTTATTGACACTGGCAACGACGGTCCGATGGTCAAGGCATACCTGACCAAAGATCCATACAACCCGGTGTCTCTCACCGATCTGCTTCGGATGACGCTATGGAAGCTCGCTCTGTTTTACCTCTTCTTGGGCTCCGTTGTTTTCAATCTGATGCGGTCCTCGAAGGGAAGGCGCGTGTTCGCTCTTTTCGCTGCGACCGCGCTTCCGGTGGCTGGATTCGCGATCTTCTGGCAGGGTGGCGCCATCGAACGATACCTGTTGCTTTACCCTGCGCTTTTTGTCGCGCTGGCCTACTCACTCGCAAGCGAAAAATCAGTCCGCCTCCTCAAGTACGTGTGCGTCGCGTTCGTTCCGATAATGACGGTTTCAAATCTCATGGTCCTGGCGAGGCCGGTTCAAGCTCGACGAGAGCAAGCCGTCATCGCAAGGCTGAAGGATCTGCAACCGCGGCTGAAACCTGGGAGCCTGGTGGTTACAGTCAATCAAATGGACGAGGTATGGGCTCTACAATGGACGTTCCCTTTTAATCCGATCAATACATCGCAGTCTTTAAACACCTATCATCTTATCGAGCCGCTGACAGATCAGGTGCTCACCTGGCGTGAGGACTTCGCAAACGAAATCCGCTCTTTGTGGGACGAAGATGGCGATGCTTGGATCTCAACGCGTATGTTTAATCAGCGGCCCCTGCGAGAGTGGAACTGGATCGAGAGCGCGGACCCCAACGTATCCTGGAGGGACATCAACGCGTTCTTTTCTCAAATGGAGATGGGCGATACATTGGGAGGCGATGACGGTTTTCGATTGCTTTTGCCCTCGGAGCGCAATAGATCGTTTCTGGCCAGAATCGTTCGAGAGACGACTGCTCAACCAGGAGCAGTGGCATCAGGCGGTGCGCGGCGGACCAGGAGTCAATAGCGAGTCGGATCTGGATTATGCGAATACTGTGGGCAAAAGCGGGGAAGCTGCTGCCGGTGGACACCGGAGGCAAAATCCGTTCGTACAACATTCTTCGCGGACTCCAAAACCGTAATGACATAACGTTGCTCTCGTACTACGGCGGGGCTCGCGACGCCGACTACGAGCAACAGATCGCGGAACATTTTCCAGGTGCAGTGACGATAGAAACGGGCGTTCCGGATTCGAGCGCGATTGATTATTTGCGGCGGCTTGCGAATCATGCGCCTTATGCGGTCACCAAGTTCACGTCGCCCAAAGTCACCCGAACTATCAAAGCACTGCTCGCGGAAGACCATTTCGACGTGGCGATATGCGATTTCCTGTCGGCGTCGCTCAACTTCCCTCGCGCGAATTGCACACCGACAGTGCTGTTTCAGCACAACGTGGAATCGGCGCTCTGGAATCGCCAGCAGAACCACGAGCCCAACCCTGCGAGGCGAATCGCGTTCAAGATTGAAGCTGCGAAGATGCTCCGGTATGAGCGTGCTGCGGTTCGCCGTTTCGATCACGTCATCGCTGTCTCTGAGAGCGATCGGCAGATCATGAAAACGATGATCGACGAGTCGCGTATCAGCGTCGTGCCCACAGGCGTTGACCTCTGTAAATATCAAGCAGCGACGGGAACGAGCGCAAGAAAGCCGCTTGTCGTCTTCCTGGGCTCGATGGATTGGGAAGCCAACATCGACGCGGTCGAATATTTTTGCCGCGAGATTTGGCCTCGAGTTCACTCCCGCGCGCCCGGTGCGCGATTTCGAATCGTTGGACGCAATCCACACCCGCGAATAAACAGATTAGCGTCGGCGGACATCGAAGTCACCGGCACCGTTCCATCCGTGATCGAGCACTTGAGAGAAGCCGCGGTCGTGGTCGTTCCGCTGCGAGTGGGCGGCGGGACGCGGCTCAAGATTTTTGAGGCGATGGCGATGGGTAAGGCAGTGGTTTCTACTTCAATAGGAGCTGAAGGCCTAGACGTGCATCACAAGCGTGACATCTTGCTCGCGGACACCGCTGAGAGCTTTGCCGATTGTACGATCGCATTGCTGCGCGACATTGAACTGCGGGAACGAATCGAGGGCGCTGCGGCCGAGCTCGCTGCGCAGTACGATTGGTCAGTGATTGCGGAGCGATTCGAGCAGATACTCGTGAGGGTCGCGGATAAGCTTGTAGGGGCGGCCCTCTGTGGCCGCCCCTCGCCACCCGCGCGTGACGCCGCGGAAGGAGATGCGGCCACAGAGGCCGGCGTGTCAAGGGTGGCGATAAACGCATGAAAGTTCTAGTTCTTGACGGCAACGAAAACCAGGCTGTTGCTTGCGTCCGCTCACTGACTCACGCGGGACATCGCGTCTTCGTAGGCGCTGATACTGCTTGGTCGAAAGCCGGCTGGTCCAGAAGCTGCAGCGGAACTTTCACTTATCCCGCGCCGCAGGAAGACGCCGATGCTTTTGTTGCCAGTGTACTCGAAGAAGCTTCGCGCGAGCCCGGCACGCTTGTGCTGCCGATGACCGAACGCACGACGCTTCCACTCTCTGCTGGGCGCGATTCGTTGTTCAGAGCAGGCGCGCGAATCGTCTTGCCTTCGCACGAGACCGTCTTGCGCGCGTTTGATAAACAGGAGACCGTGCGACTTGCTGAATCTCTTGGAGTAGCTGTGCCGCGAACCGTATTCATTTCCAATGGTGACGAGGCACGCCGCGCCGCCCAGACTCTCGCCTACCCGGTTGTGCTTAAACCCGGCAACTCCGAAGAGATGTCGTCCGGCAAAGTGCGGGCAACAGGCGCTCCGCTTTACGCGAGCAATGCGAATGAGTTCGGTGCCGCTTACGACCAGATGAGTCGATGGCCTGTCAGCGGAGGCATCCTGCCCGCGGGCATCTCCCACGAACGAAGCAGGCAGGATGCCTGCGCTCCCAGGTGCGTGCTTGCGCAAGAGTATGTCGAAGGCGAAGGCGCGGGCTACTTTGCTTTGATGCGAGAAGGTGAGCTCAGAATGGAGTTTGCGCATCGGCGAATTCGTGACGTGCGCCCGACGGGATCGGGCAGCGCGGTCCGCGCGAGCGAAAAGCCATCGTCGCGAATGCGCGAGGCTGCGCTCGCGATTCTCCAAGCGCTGAGTTGGCACGGCGTTGCGATGGTCGAGTTTCGAGTTCGCGAGGACGGCGAGCCGGTTTTTATGGAAGTCAACGGGCGGTTCTGGACATCGCTTGCGCTTGCGGTCTACGCGGGCGCGGACTTTCCCGCGCGGCTGGCGGAATTGGCCGAATGCCGAGACATTAAAGTCGACGGATCTTATCAAACCGGCGTCCGATGCCGTTGGTTGCTGGGCGACTTCAGACATTTGATCGAAGTGTGGCGCGGGACGCCTGTGGGGTTCGCGGGCAAGTATCCGGGTCGCCTTCGCGCGAGCGCGAATTTCCTTCTGCCGGTCGCCCGAACATATCACGATAACTTCACGCTCGCCGATCCGCTGCCGGAGCTTGGCGACTGGATCGATTTCTTTTTCAGGCGCGTCCCTGCGAAGTTGAAGAAGCAAGCACAAGCAAGAGAGAAACTTCATGTTGAAAGGCGCTATTCACATTCATAGCACGTACTCGGACGGTGAGTTCACGCTCGACGAGCTGCGGCAGATTTTGATGGAGGCTGGATGCAGCTTCGTATGTATGACCGATCACGCTGAGTTCTTCGACGATGAAAAGCTTGAGGCCTACAGGAGTGAATGTGAGTCGCTGTCCGACGATCGATTCCGTTTCATTGCCGGGCTCGAATACACGTGCGATGGCCGAATGCACGTGCTCGGACTGGGCTCGACTTCGTTTGCCGGAACGACTGATTCACAAAAAGTCATCCGTCACATCGAAGATCAAGCCGGCCTGTCAGTAATCGCTCACCCGATGGATAGCATGTTCGACTGGATTGAAACGTTTGATACTCTGCCGCACGGGATCGAAACGTGGAACTCGAAATACGACGGCCGCTACGCGCCGCGTCCGCGTACATTTCGATTGCTTGCGCGGCTTCAGAAACGCAAGCCTGAGATGTGCGCGTTCTACGGAATCGATCTTCACTGGAAAAAACAATTTCGAGGCTTGTTCAACATTGTGCGGACTTCCGAACTCGAAACTGAAAGGATTCTCTTAGCGCTCACGTCGGGCAACTACTTCGCAACGAAGGGCGACCTCGAGCTGTCTTCGCGGGGTGAGTTGTCCGAATCACTGATGTCACGTTTCGAAAAAACACACTCTCGTTCGGACCGCCTGCGCCGTTTTGCGAAGGCTGCAAAGAGGGTCACTTCGGGAGCGGGCCTCGCGCCGCCGGCGGTCGTCAAGTCCCATTTGAGAAAGATTTTCTAGACCGCAATTACCGAGACCATCAACTACAGCCTTCCCCTGGAAATAACACCCCTATTTTCATTTAGATAAGCTGAGGGCTGGCTTACTACAGGCCTAGCGATGAGATCGATTTCGCTCATGTATCACGACGTAGTCCCCCGCCATCAGCGCGACTCGAGCGGTTTTCCGGGACGCGATGCGGAGCTGTATAAGCTCACGCCCGAACAATTTCGCAATCATATCCAATCAATCCGCACCGCAATCAAAAATAGACCGCTGATCGCCCCCAATCTCAAAGCGCTGCCCTCGCACGGCCGGTCCCTGTTCATCACCTTCGACGACGGCGGCATAAGCGCATTCACCACGATCGCCGACATCCTGGAAGAAGCAGGATGGCGAGGGCACTTCTTTGTGACCGCAGGCTACATCGGACGACGCTCCTTTCTCAACGTCGATCAGATTCGCGAGCTGCACCGACGCGGTCACGTAATTGGAAGTCATTCGCTCCGGCACCCGGCGAGAATCTCGAGGCTTAGTTCGGAGAAGTTGATCGAAGAATGGAGCGCGAGTGTTCAAATTCTCTCGGACATCTTGGGCGAGCCGGTTTGCGTCGCGAGCGTGCCCGGCGGGTTTTATTCAAAACAAGTTGCACAAGCAGCAGCGCAATCTGGGATCGAAGTTCTGTTCACGTCGGAGCCGACCACATCGAGCAGAGTCGTTGACGGTTGTGTAGTGCTCGGCCGGTACGTCATTCAGCGATGGACACGGCCTGAAACCGCGGCGGCAATCGCCGCAGGAAACTTAGCCCCTCGGTTGAGACAGATGATTTATTGGAATGCGAAGAAGGCACTCAAAGCCGTGGCCGGCGATCGTTACTCGAAAGCTCGAAGGTCGCCTCTGGTTTCGGTTTTTGAGAAGGCGTCAGGAGAGCAAAGATGAAGCTTAGTGTGTTCGGACTTGGATACGTCGGCTGCGTGTCGGCCGCCTGTTTCGCAAGAGGCGGCCATTCGGTCATCGGCGTCGACGTGAATCCATTGAAGGTCGAAATTGTCAACAGCGGCCACAGCCCGATTGTCGAGCCGGGGATCGAAAAGCTGATCTCGAAGGCCGTGAAAAACAACTTGCTTCGTGCTACGACCGATGCAAATCAAGCCGTCGCCGACTCAGATGTCTCACTGGTGTGCATTGGCACTCCCGGCAATCACAACGGCAGTCTTGACCTCAGCCATATCAAACGCGCGTGTCAACAAATCGGCGAAGCGCTCGCCTCCAAGAGCCGCTATCACGTCGTCGTGATGCGCAGCACGATGCTGCCGGGCACGATCGAACAAACTGTTCTTCCGACGCTGGAAGTTTTTTCCGGCAAGCGCGCGGGCCGCGACTTCGGCGTCGCCGTCAACCCGGAATTCCTGCGGGAAGGAAGCTCGATCTATGACTTTGATCATCCGCCGTTCACTTTAATCGGCGCGGACGACGAAGAAGCGAAGCTTCCGATTCAGCGGCTCTACGCAAACACAGACGCCCCGATGATCAACGTCGGAATCAAAGAAGCGGAGATGGTCAAGTACGCCTGCAACAGCTTTCACGCGTTGAAGGTCACATTCGCAAACGAAATAGGCAACGTCTGTAAAGCGCTGGGAGTTGACAGCCACGTTGTGATGGATGTGTTTTGCAAAGACACCAAGCTGAATCTGTCGCCGTATTATTTGAAGCCGGGCTTCGCGTTTGGAGGCTCGTGCCTGCCGAAAGACGTCCGCGCCATAACCTATAAAGCTAAAGAGCTGGACGTTGAAGTGCCGCTGCTGAGTTCGATCCTTCAAAGCAATCGGCAACAGATCGAGCGTGCGATTGACACGGTGCTTCGAACGGGCCGCAAGAACGTCGCGGTGCTTGGCTTGAGCTTCAAGCCTGGCACTGACGATCTCCGGGAGAGCCCAATGGTCACGCTGATCGAGACGTTGATTGGAAAAGGTCTGAAGCTGACGATCTACGATCGAGACGTCGAGCTGGCGCGGCTTTTCGGGGCGAACAAACAATACATCGAGCGCGAGATCCCTCACATCTCGTCGCTGATGAACTCAGACTTGAATTCGGTGATCGAAAACTCCGAAGTGATCGTGATCGGCAAGAAGGAAGACGAGTTTCGAATGTTGTCGGACAAACTGAACAACGGCCGCGTGATTGTGGATCTCGTGCGGCTGTTCGAGGTGGCTGACGCGCGAAAGCAATACAATGGTATTTGCTGGTGAGGAGCACAGACTTCATTCTGTATTTTTGATAGAGGTAATCAATGTATCTTGAATTCTACGGTCTGAAGGAACCGCCGTTCGGGCTGACGCCCGATCCTAGATACATTTTCAGGACGGAGAGACACCTCGAAATGCTGGCGACCGTCCGCTACGCCATCGAACACAACAAAGGGCTGCTGGTGGTCACCGGCGAAGTCGGGTGTGGCAAGACGATGATTCTTCGCGCGGCGCTTCAGCGGCTGGGCGAAGATGTGTTGAGTGTCTACATCTTTAATCCTTTTCTAACGGCCCCCGAGTTCTTTGAGCAGTTAGCAATCGAGTTCGGGCTCAATCTGCCGAAACGCTTTTCGAAGCCGGAGCTGCTCGCGACGCTCGGGCACCTCCTCGCGTCGCGTCATTCACAGGGGCTGCGCACGGTGTTGATCATCGACGAAGCGCACGGCTTGCCCACGGCGCTGCTTGAAGAGATTCGCCTTCTGATGAACTTCGAGACCAGCAGCGAAAAACTCATTCAGGTGATCCTGTCGGGGCAGCCTGAATTGGAAGAATTATTGAATCGGCCCGCGCTTCGCCAGCTCAAGCAGCGTGTATCTTTGCGCTGTCAGATACGACCGCTCAGCGTGTTCGAGATCAACAAGTACATTCGGTTTCGATTGAAGCAAGCGGGCGCCGAGAACGGGAATCTATTCGACAGCGGCGCTATCGGATTGATCGGGCACGTTTCGGGCGGCATCCCCCGAGTGGTAAACAACATTTGCGACAACGCTCTGCTTTATGGCTACGCAGCCGGGGCTCGGATGATCACTCGTGACATTGTTGAAGAAGTCATCGAAACGCTCGACTTGTCTCCGCACACCGCCAGCCATCAGTTTTCAGTGGTCGATGACGAAGCCAATTCCCGGCCGTAGACCTCCTTTTCAGCTTTAAGACAAAGAATCTGAGCAACAGCATCTACTCGCTCCGATGGCAGTCGGTGTCCCGGTACAGAAATCAGGCAACGCTCGCCTCCAAAGAATCAGGGCTCGAGCGACGGTTCGTAGTTGGTGATGAATTCGAGAAACTTCGAAACCTCGACGATGTCTTTGCCCACGAACCGAATGCTGTGCGAGTCCGTCCGCTGTACGATCGGCAAGTACGCAAGCAGCTCAGACGGGCGATATGCCTTGAACCGCACGTCGAGTTGAACGGGCTCTTTGATCTTGTAAGGCTTGAACTCTTTTATCCGTGAGATCGCCTTCCTGGTCTTCTCTCGAATCAGCGCGTAAGCCATATCTGGCGTCAGCGTCTTTGCCGCGTGAAAACTTACCGCCCACTTGACGGTTGCTCCTTCGATGTTACCCAGAAGCTGCGTTGCTTCTTTGACGATCACATCATCGCCTGAAATCATAATCACCGGGACGCCAAAGTGGCCCGCGATGGCTGCGTTGATCCCCGCTTCGGGCATCGATGTCCCGTTCAGTCGAACATCCGCCAGTCGAGCACTGGAGATCGTGTGAGCTCGCACGCCGGCCGGGTTGTTGGTGCTTGCATGGTAGCCGATGAAGATCACAGCCTCGAAAGTTTCGTCGATGCCCTCCATCATCATCAGCGGGCGAGGCCACGAACGAACTATCGTGACGTTCTTTGGCAATCGCTCGATAAGCAGGTTCTCGCCGTTGCCGTGCGAGTCGCTGACAACGACTTCGGTAGCGCCCGCCTCGAAAGCGGCTTCCACAGCCGCTTTCACTTCTTCGGTCATGAATTCGCGGAAGCGGTTGTACTCGAAGCCCTGAGGTCCGAGCTGATCGGCGGTGACGACGCCAACCACGCCTTCCATGTCGGCAGAGATGTAAATCTTCAGCTTGCGTTGGGCTTGACTTGTCGGCGTCAAACACGCGGCTAAGCCGATCAGCGCGAATGACA
>DASXSR010000143.1:0-6786 GCA_036505875.1 Blastocatellia bacterium
TACAGTCCGATAGACGAAAAGCCAAAGAGCGTCGCGGCCGGCTCTCTCAAGCGAGTACGCAACATAGAATCAAACCCCCGCGTGGCGCTCGTCATTGACGACTATTCGGAGGATTGGAGTAAGCTTGTTTATGTTTTAATAAGCGGCGTTGCGGAAATCATTTCGCCGGACGTCGTTGAACACGGACGCGCTGTTGAGCTGCTTAGAGAAAAGTATCCGCAGTATCAGTCGATGGCCATTGACGAAAGGCCGATGATCAAAATCACTCCGACGAGAATAAAGCGGTGGGCGCCTGGGAGCGCAGGCGGCCCGCCTGCAAGTTCGTGAACTATTTGATCTCGTTGCAAGCGAGCCGCCTGCGCTCCCAGGCGATCATTGAAAAGGAAGATTAACGTGACCAAGAGGATTCGATTCGGAATTCAAACGCCGCCTCATAACACAACCTGGCAGGAGCTTCGAGACGCGTGGAAGTTGATCGACTCGCTCGACTACGATACCGCCTGGGTGTTTGATCACTTCTTCGCGATACTGAGCGATCCATCGGGACCGTGCTTCGAAGGCTGGACATCGCTTGCCGCGCTCGCTGCCCAGACATCGAGGGTGCAAGCTGGAGTGCTTGTAACCGGCAATACGTATCGCAATCCCGCGGTGCTGGCGAAGATGGGAGCGACGGTCGATCACGCAAGCGGCGGCAGGCTGATAATGGGAATCGGCGGTGCGTGGTTTGAACAGGAGCACAACGCTTACGGAATCCCTTTTTACACCACCGGCGAGCGTTTGCATCGTCTCGATGAAGCCGCCGAAATAATCAAACGACTCTGGAGCGAAAGGCAGGTGACGTTCGAGGGCCGCTACTACAAGCTGAAGGATGCGTTTTGCGAGCCCAAGCCGCTACAGCAACCGCGCCCGCCGATAATGATCGGAGGTTCGGGCGAAAAGCTCACGCTGAGAGTTGTTGCCAAACACGCGGACCAATGGAATACATTTGGCTCGCCGGAAGTGTTTCGACAGAAGATCAAAATTCTCGGTGACCATTGCGCGGCGGTTGGTCGCAACATCGACGAGATAGAAGTCTCGTGGGCGGGAGCGGCGCACGTCACGGAATCGCGCGCGGAAAGAGATGAGCTCCTGGGACGCTGGGCGGCGGCGTTTGGAATCACAGCGGAGCAATACGCTCCTGGCGCGCTGGTTGGGTCGGCTTCCGAAGTGCGTGACAAAATCAATCAATTCATCGACGCGGGAGTGACGCATTTCATTGGGATCGCAAACCCGCCGTTCAACCACGAGTCGATTCGAACGTTCTCGAAAGAAGTGATCCCGGCGTTTCGAAAATAGAATGTGGGGGCGTCCCTCCATGGCCGCCCCTCTCTAAGTAGGCGTTCTTTCGCACGAGGGGCGGCCACTTAGGGCCCCCTTACATGGAAATGCAGAAGTTGGGACCGGCTACATCGACGACATTTGATCAGGCGCTTGACGCCGCGCTGAAGGGCGATGTTTCGCGCGACGCGGCGCGAGTGCTGATTCGCGCCCGCGAAGGCGAAGAGCTTGACTCGCTGATGACCACTGCAGACGAGTTGCGTAATCGCTTCAAAGGGCGGCGGATCACATACTCAAAGAAAGTTTTCATCCCGCTGACAAACCTCTGCCGCGATTATTGCGGTTACTGCACGTTTCGCAAAGATCCCGGCCAGCCCGGCGCGCGTACGATGATGCCTGACGAAGTAATAGCAGTAGCAGAAGCGGGCGCGCGATTGGGGTGCAAAGAGGCGCTCTTCAGTCTCGGCGACCGCCCGGAAGCGATCTTTCCCGAGATGCGTGAAACACTCGCTCGACTCGATCATCGCACCACGCTGTCTTATCTGGCCGATATGTGCGAGCGAGTGCTGAATGAAACCGGTTTGCTGCCACACGCTAACCCAGGGTTAATGGGTCGCAAGGACCTGGAAACCCTTCGTCGATTCAACCCGAGCATGGGGCTGATGCTGGAGAGCACAAGCGAGCGGCTGACGCTTCCGGGCATGCCGCACGACAACGCGCCGGACAAACCTCCCTCGCTCCGTCTGAAGACGATTGAAGAGGCGGGTCGATTGAAGATTCCGTTTACCACCGGGATCCTGATCGGTATCGGCGAGACGCTCGACGAGCGGGTTGATTCGCTGTTTGCGATTCGCGAGTTGCACCAGCGTTACGGACACATCCAGGAAGTGATCGTTCAGAACTTCCGGGCCAAGCCGGAGATACCGATGCGCGATCACCCCGAGCCGAGTCTGCCGAATCACGCGCGAACGATCGCGGTTGCGCGGTTGATCCTGGGAGACATGAATGTGCAAGCGCCGCCCAATCTGTCAGATGAGAATTACCCATTCTTGTTGAGGGCCGGTTTGAACGACTGGGGCGGCATCTCGCCGCTGACGCCGGACTTTATCAACCCTGAGAAGCCCTGGCCTCATATCGAACAACTCGCCGAGCGGACGGCTGCTGAAGGATTCGAGCTGGCAGAACGTTTGAGTGCGTATCCCGAGTTTGTTCATCGCGATGAATTCATCGATGAGGAACTTCGCATGCGGTTGCGATCTATGGCAGATTGCGATGGATACGCGAGGAATGAAGCCTGTAGACCGAGATCGAACGTTTCTGGGGCCCAACACTGACCAACTCAACTCTGCATTCAAGCGGCGAGGGCGCGATCGGTCGTGACCGCGCCCGCTCAATTCCGCTTTTTCATTTCAGTCACCCAATACGACTCCCATGGCATTCTCCTTTCCCAGTTTTGTGGATCCGGTCAGCCTCCTCACCTTCGGAGACGGAGCAGATTAGTTGTTTACTGACAGACTCACCTTTGCATTCAAGCGTTGCGAGTGCGATCCGCAGTTACCGCGACCGCATTCTAGCTACCCAGCACGTATCCCATAGCCTTGATGGTTTTCATGGCTCTCTCCTTTTCCAGTTTCTTTGATTTTGAATCGGGTTCTTGCTTACTTCGATGACAGGATAGCTCACTCGTTTAGGGAAGTCTTCAAAGTTTTCTCAAAGAAATATCAAAAGATTTGTAGTTCAGGGTTTGTCTAACTTTCGACTCAAAACCCTAACCTTTTCAACAGGTTCCGGAATCTGGCGTCTGAGCGAATGCATTCGAGCCTTGGATCAATCTTTAGCCGCACGAGATGCTCGTCTCGTTCTTCAAAGGCCCGCTCCAGCCATTGGAAGGCACGCTTCCTTTCTTCGAGAGCGCCATATATCGTTGCTATGTTGTAGGGCGATACATAATTTTGTTGCGGATGCTTCTCGAGGTCGGCGAGAAAGGTCTTCGCTTCCTGATTCTGGCCGGCACGGGCATAAGCACATGCCAGATACGCCAGGGCTTCGTGTCCCTGATCCCCGCACAAGACCCTTGCCTCTTGAAACGCGGCTATGGCTTCTTCATACATACCCTTCTGTTCATAGGGGAGCCCGATCCCGAGTTGCGCCTGCAGATAGCCCGGCTCCATGTCCAGAACTCTCTGATATGTTTCGATAGATTTATCGTATTGGCCACTTACGTAGAAATTAAAAGCTAGAAGAGAGCTGATCAGCAACGAAAGTGGATCGAGCTCGAGCGCTCGTCTTAAGTTTTCGTCGGATTCATCGAATCGCCTCGTTAGCTGAACACACGAGCCGAGTCGGTGGTAGCCGAGAGGAGAACGCGGATCGAGCTCAATTGCTCGCCGGTACTCGCGTTCGGCGCCGGGAAAGTCCCAGTCGTGATACATCTTGATTAATCCCAGCGATGCGTGAGCTTCCGCAAGCATGTCATCGATCTCCACAGCCTTCATCGCAGCGGCCCTCGCCTTGGGCATCGCTTCTTTGGGAGGCAAATACGCATTCGAAAGCCTGTAGTAAGCATCTGCCAGTCCCGTATATGCCAAACCGTAGGCCGGATCTAATTCAATTGACTGGTTGAAGTGCTCGACCGCTCTGGTCAACCCTTCCTTGGTGTACTTATTCCAATAGTACCGGCCCTTCAAATAAAGCCGATAGGCTTCGCTGTCATCGGTGTGGCGTTTCGCCATTCTCTCCTTCTGCTCACCGGTCAGCTTTATTCTCAGGTTCTCGGATATCTCCCGCGCGATGTCCTCTTGAAGGGCTAGAATGTCCGTGAGCTTCCGATTGTATTGCTCGCCCCAAACCTGCCAGCCGTTCGCTACATCCACCAACTCGGTCCTTACGACCAGGCTATCACTGATCTGCAGAACCCTTCCCGCTAGCACCGCCCGGACACCAAGGCCTTGTCCTACTTCTTGCGGGTCGATGTCGCCACCCTTGTACCGAAACACCGTGCTGCGAGACATGACTCGCAATTGGGGAAGTTTCGAAAGGCTATTGATAATGCTTTCAGTAATACCGTCTGAGAGATACTCCGTCTCAGGATTTGCGCTCGCGTTGACCAGTGGCAAGACTGCAAGAGAGTTGAGCGGGTCAACGCGAGCTGCTGACCTCGATGTTGCCGGCCGGTCGCGATGCTTTGCTGTTTGAATATCTTTGTCATCGGTAACGTCGCGGACAGTTGCGGCAAAGCGGTACCCGCGCTTTGAGACTGTCTCGATGAACGGACGGCCGTCGGGGCTTACGCCTAAAACTTTTCTCAGTATGAAGATGTTTTGGGTCAGATTTGATTCCTCGACAAAACTGTCCGGCCACACTTCATTCATCAGCTCATCTTTTCCAACCACGTGGCCGCTCTTCTGCACCAGCAGCGCCAAAGTATCGAAAACCTTAGGAGTCAGGGGAACGACGCGCCCACTTCGCAGAAGGACGCGCTCTGCCGTATCCAAACGGAAGATCCCGAATTCATAAACATTTTTGGTCGGTATTCCCATAACCGCATTCGAGAGGTTTGCCCAAGCTGCAACGCGCCTCGCATTATATTGCTTTACTTCCTAAGCGCCGACAAGTCTGCTAGAGGGCCAGCCCGAGCCGCATTTCGTAACCGGGATCCCAGGAGATTTCTATCTATCGAGAAGAAGGCCAGCTAGCTTCACCAAATACAGTCAAACAGGACCGAAGCGCCGGGATGAAGCTGATGCGCGAGCGCGGCTTCGCTTCATTGACTGAGTTCATGCAGAATTTACCCGAGCCGTAGGGGTGAGAAATAACGGATTGCCGACTCTGTTTACCAGGCTCAAAGCGTTGAAGTCTCCGAGAGAGCGATCCGATTATAAAGCGTGTCGCGCTCAACGGGAACTCGACCTGCTCCGCGCACCATATTCTCGATCTCGGCTTTGGTGAGCTGGTTTTCGTTTCCTTCCGCGAGGTAGGACTCCATCAGCGAGCCGCCTTCATTGATAGTTCCATCCAAATCATCGGCGCCAAATCGCAGCGCATCTCGCGCAAGGACTTTGCCGAGCAGCACCCAGTAGGCTTTTATGTGCGCAATGTTGTCCAGCATCAATCGCGATACGGCGATCGTCTTCAGGCTATCGCACGGGCTCGGGCCGGGAAGCTCGGAAAGCGCCGTGCCCTGCGGATGAAACGCGAGCGGTATGAAACACATGAACCCGCCGGTTTTGTCTTGAAGCTCTCGGAGCCGAACCAGATGATCAACGCGATCTTCATAGGACTCCACGTGGCCGTACAGCATCGTCGCGTTTGTGTGAATTCCTCGTCGGTGAACTTTTTCTGAGAGCTCGAGCCAGCGATCTCCGGAAGTCTTGTGCGCGCATATTCGACTGCGAGTGGGCTCGCGAAAGATCTCGGCGCCGCCCCCGGGGCAGCTATCCAATCCGGCCGCGACAAGGCCATCGATCACTTCTTCGTCGGTCATTCGGCAAACGCGAGTCAGGTGATCAAGCTCGACCATTGTGAAAGCCTTCAGGTGCATATCAGGGAAGTTTCGCTTCAGCTCTTGAAGCAACGATGTGTAATAGTCAAATTGGAGGCGAGGGTGCAGGCCACCAACAATGTGCAACTCCCGTGCGCCCTCTGAGTAAGCCTTGTGCGCGATCTCAACGCACTCATCGACCGACCACTCATACGCTTCGGGATGGCGCACTCGACGATAGAAACCACAAAATGCGCAATCGGAGATGCAGACGTTCGTGTAATTCATATGCCGATTCACATTGTAGTAAGTGAGATCCCCGTTAATTCGCTCGCGAACTTGATTGGCAAGCGCGCCGATCGCCGGCAGGTCGTCGCTTTCAAACAACGCCATCCCGTCTTCGAAGGAGAGTCGCTGCTGGTTGGTGACCTTTTCGGCGATCTGGCTTAGCGATATTTGGGCGTTAGTCACGCTCGTGAGATCCTCCACTGCTGATTCCGGTAGACGCCAATGGGATTATACAGAAACGCTGAGGCTTCACCAATTCACGGCGAAATAGGACGTATAAGACCTATTATCTCCTACTTCTTGAGCAGGTTCTCAGGCGCCTCCGGAACCGCGATAAATGGCAGGTTACGATACATCTCGCCGACGTCCAGTCCATAGCCGACGACGAAATGATTCGGGATCGTGAAGCCGATGTACTTGGCGTCGATTTCAATCTCGTGACGGTCGGGCTTGTCCAATAGAGCGGCAATTGCAAGCGAGCTCACCTCGCGCGAGCGGAAAATGTTTACCATGTAGTTCAGAGTTAATCCGGTGTCGATGATGTCCTCGACCACCAAGACGTCTTTGCCCGCGAGGCTCACATCCAGGTCTTTGGTGATTCGGACCTCGCCCGAGGATTTGGTCGACGCTCCGTAGCTCGATATGCCGATGAAGTCGACCGACAGCGGCAGATCAATCGACCGCATCAGGTCCGACAAAAA